>NZ_PIGG01000010.1 GCF_002924445.1 Minwuia thermotolerans | reverse complement strand
GTCAGCCGTCCGCCGGCGTGCTGGCGGGCCACCTTGTCGGGGCCGCCCATGCCGCCGGTCATCTCCTCGCGGAGATGGAGTTCGTCGAGTTCCGGCGTCCAGTCCTTCGGCGCCGGCTTGTTGTCGGGGTTCGTCGTGTCAGGCATGTCCACCACGCAGCAGGTTTCCAGGAAGGGGACCGTTGGGGTCCACGGCGTCGGCATTGTCCTGCCGGATTACGGTGCCGTTGACAATCACCGCGTCGATGCCGTCGGCTTCCGAGATCAGCCGGTCTGCGCCGGCCGGAAAATCCCAGACACGCTGGACGGGTCCGCAGCCGACGGTCTCGGGATCGAAGATCACGATGTCCGCGGGCCGGCCCTCGGCCAGTGTGCCCCGGTCGGTGATGCCGAAGACCTCCGCCGGTCGGCTGGTCAGCATCCGCACGGCCTCCTCGATGGAGAAGACCTTCTTCTCCCGCACCCAGCGGCCGAGCAGATGCGTCGGCAGGCAGGCGTCGCAGAGCTGGCTGGCGTGCGCCCCGGCGTCGGAGAGGCCGATCACCGTGTTGCCGTCCTTCAACAGCGGCTCCACTTCGTCCTCGAAATGGTTCGCCACCGGCATGCGGAAGCGCGCCTCCAGATCGGTCGACAGGGAGATGTCGAGCATGAAATCCGTCGGATGCTTGCCGGCCTGGGCGGCGGCATCCGCCAGGGTCATCTCCGCCAGTTCGGGATGGCCCGGGACGTCGGCGATGATGGTCATGTCGAAGCTGCGCTGGAAGCCGGGACGGATATTGCCCGACAGCTTGTGGCGGAACGCGTCGCGGAAGTCCGCGTCGGCGTAGAGGCGCTTCTTCTCCTCGAAGCTGGCGCCGCGCACCGGCTTGAAGACCGAGACGGGCTCGAAGATGAAGGGCGCCTTCATCTGGATCTCGAACATCAGCGCCCGCGGCGTGACCTGGGGCACGATGTCGAGGCCCTGGTTCTTCAGCTCCCGGGTGCGCTCGAGATGCTCTTCCGCGGTGCCGTCGGCGAGTTGCGTACCCGCCAGCATGGCGGTCCAGGTCACGGGGCGGCCCGTCTGGCGCGCAATCCGCTCGAATTCCGGGATGAACAGCTCGCGGCCGATGGTGGCCTGCAGGATGCCCTTGTCCTTCTCGCCCAGCACGCCGGCCAGCGTCTCGATCTCCTGCATGGAGGCGAGGCGGCTCGGCACGGGCCGTCCGGCGTAGCCCGTATGGGTCACGGCCTTGGAGGTGGCGAAGCCGATGGCGCCGGCGTCCATCGCCTCCTCGACGAGGCGTTTCATTTCAGCCAGCTCGTCGGCGTTGGCCTCGCGCTCCGTCGCTTCCTCGCCCATGACGTAGAGCCGGAGCGGCGTGTGGCCGCAGAAGACGCTGATGTTGATCGCGGTGCCCAGCTTCTCCAGCGCGTCGAGATACTCCGGGAAGCTCTCGAAGCCCCAGTCGCCCAGGCCGCTCGTCAGTGCGGCCACACTCATGCCCTCGACGTTCTCCAGCGTGCGCATGATCAGGTCGCGGTGCTCGCGCCGCGTCGGCGCAACAGCGAAGCCGCAATTGCCCATCACGGCCGTGGTGACGCCGTGCCAGGGCGAGATCGACAGCATCCGGTCCCAGACGACCTGCGCGTCGTAATGGGTGTGGATGTCGACGAAGCCCGGCGCGACGACATGGCCCTTCGCGTCGATGGTGCGCTCGGCGTCCCCGTCCACCTTGCCCATGGCGACGATCCGGCCGTCCTTGACGCCGATATCGCCCTTCCAGCCCTTCGCGCCGGTGCCGTCGACGATGGTTCCGTTGGTGATCTTGAGATCGAGCATCTTCCGCCTCCTACTGGATCGGCAGGTCGTAGAGTTCCCGCACATTGTCGCGCAGGATGCGTTGCTTTTCGTGATCGGACAGATTGACGGTCTGCTCTGCCAGGATCTCCTGCGACCAGGGCCAGGTGGCGTCCGAATGGGGGAAATCGTTGGCCCACATCAGGCGGTCCACGTTCAGCAGATCCTTCATCTGGAAGGCCGACCAGTCGTCCTGAAACGTCAGGTAGATGTGCTCCAGGAAATACTCGGACGGCAGGCGCTGCAGCTCGTCGCACTTCATCCAGTAACGGTGGCGCTTGTAGGCGTGGTCGGCGCGGTACATCCAGTGGGGCGCCCAGCCGGCGTCGGCCTCGACGCAGACGATCTTCAGGTCCGGATGCCGGTCGAAGACGCCGCCGAAGATGAAGGTGCCCAGGATGTCCTGATTGCCGCGGATGATCGACTGGAAGGAGTTGATCCGCGGCCCCCGCGTGCGGCCGGCGGCGGCGTTGCTCGACGTCAGGATGTGGAACGACAGCGGCATCTTCAGGTCGACCGCGGCTTCGTAGAATGGATCGTAGATGGGGTCGTCATAGTCGGCGACCGCCGGCTCGCCCGGCATCATGATGCCGCGGAAGCCGCGCGCCTTCAGGTCCATCAGGTCGGCGATACCTTCGTCTACCGTGCGCATCGCGATCTGGGGCATGCCGAACAGCCGGCCGGGGGCGAAGTCGCAATACTCCTGCAGCCAGATGTTGTAGGCGTCGAAGCAGGCCTTCTTGTAGTCGAAGTCTGGATGATTGCAGAGCATCATGCCGACCGAAGGATAGATGATTTCGCCAAAGATTCCGTCGCGATCCTGGTCGGCCAGCCGCGCCTTGGGATCGTAGCCGCCCGGATGCAGGTCGCCGTAGTTCTGGGTGTTGAAGTTGAGATCCTTCGGATCCCGCCCCGCGGCGGCCACGAGCCCCATCGGGATCGGCTTGTCGAAGCCGGGAATGACGAAGACCTCGCCGAACTTCGGGTCCTTGACGATATGCGGCGCCTTCTCACGCCAGGCCTTGTCGATGCGCGCGGAATAGCAGTCCGGCGGCTCGGTGATGTGAGAATCGGCGGAAATCGGCGTGATGCTCATGGCGCAGTCCTCCCCTTGGATCGCATATTCTTGTTTTGGAGCATCCTAGGGGCCGCGTGGGGAGGTGTCAGCACGCTTTGGCACATGCCGCCCCGTCCGCTGACGCAGGGGGGTCGGCGCAGCGTCAGGCGACTGCGGCGCGGGCGACGTGATCGGGGATGCGGACGACGACAGTGGTGCCTTCGCCGAGGGTGCTGTCGATCTCCAGGCTGCCGCCATGCAGTTCGGCGAAGCGGCGCGCCAGCGGCAGACCGAGCCCGGTGCCTTCGTATTTTCGGCCCAGCGAACTGTCGATCTGACGGAAGGCGGTCAGCGCCCCGGGGATGTCTTCGGGCTTCATGCCGATGCCGGTGTCGGCCACCGAAATCTCTGTCAGGCCGCCGCGGCGAACGGCGCTGATCCGGATCGAACCGTCGTCGGGCGTGAACTTGGCGGCGTTGGAGATCAGGTTGATCAGTATCTGTTTCAGCTTCTGGGCGTCGGCGATGATCTCGGTGGCGTCCGGATTGATCAGCACCGCCAGTTCGGTCTTCATGCTGCGCGGACAGGCGATCCTGACGCTGGCGTCGATGATGTCGCGGACCATGACCGCCTGGGGGTAGAGCTCCAGCCGGCCCGCCTCCGCCTTGGACAGATCCAGGATATTGTTGATCAGCGTCAGCAGGTGGCGGCCGGATTCCAGAATGTCGCCGGCGTATTCGCGGTAGCGGACGCTTCCCAGGGGGCCGAAGCTTTCGGACTGCATCACCTCGGAGAAGCCGATGACGGCGTTCAGCGGCGTGCGCAGTTCATGGCTCATCGCGGCGAGGAACTCGGATTTGGCGCGGTTGGCCGCCTCCGCCTCGTTGCGGGCCGCAGAAAGGTTCTCCGCCAGGTTGGAGAGCGTCTCCTTCTGCTGCAGCAGTTCCGTCTGAACCGTCTCGAGCTGATCGATCTTCGCCGCCAGCTCGGCCTCGTGCGCCTTGTCCTCGGATATGTCGGTGAATACCAGAACCGTCCCGTCGTCGGCGCTGCGGTTGGCGCTGATGCGGAACCAGCGGTTGTTCGAGGACAGGAATTCGCGGCGCATGTGGGCGCTGTCGATCTCCGCCATCACCGAGGCGGTCGCAGTCTTCGGCGACATTTCAGGCACCCTGAGCTGGCGCGTGCGCAGCAGTTCGGTGATCAGGCCGGTCAGCGTGCCGCCCGAACGCAGTAGGTGCCCGGCCGCCGCGAAGTCGTTGGCCAGCTTGCGGTTGCACATGACGAAGTCGCCATTGGCGCTGTAGATCGCCAGGCCTTCCGATGCGCTCTCGATGGCGTCGCGCAGCGTCCGCCGCGCTTCCTCGGCGGTCGCTTCGGCGTGGTATTCCTTGGTGACGTCCGCGGCGACGCCCTGGAAGCCCAGAAAGCGGCCTTCGTCATCGATGTTGGGCCGTCCCGCGAAGCGTATCCAGAGCTGGCCATGGGGTCCGGCGAGCCGCAGCGGAATGATGATGTCGGAGAACGAATCCTGCTCCTGCATGTGCTTGAGCAGGGCCCGGATATCCACCGGCGCCGCGCGGACGTCGGCGATTTCGATCAGGCGGCGCTCCACCAGCTTGCCCACGGGCAGGCGGGTCAGCTTCTCGAAGCGGTCGGAGACGAAGGTGAAGCGGTGCTCGTGGTCCGTTTCCCATATCCAGTCGGAAGCGACGTCGGCGAGTTCCGAGAACTTGCGCTCGCTCGCCTGCACGTCCTTCTCGCGGGCGCGGTCGGCGCTGATGTCGTGCGCCAGGAGCAGCGTCGGCCCCAGCGCGGTGCGCGTCTGAGCCAGTCGCAGGACCAGCCCGCCGGGACCCTTCAGCACCACGCGCGCCGTTCCGCCGGCCGCGAAGCGCGCTGGCGCATCCGGTTCGGTCGAGGGCTTTTCGCTCTCCAGCAGGAAGGGCGCGGCGGCGAGATTGCCGGCCAGCCAAGTCCGGTGGTCGACGCCCGGCAGATCGGCCAGCGCGCCGCCGGCCGGGGCGAGGGCCTGCCCCGAGGGACCGTAGACGGCGACGCCGTCGCAGAGCTGCCGGAGTTCCGCGAAGATGCGGCCGGCGAACTGTCGTCGACGGTACTCGGTGACGATCAGGTTGCCGACAAAGCCAGCCATTCCGCCGGCGGCGACCGCCAGAAAGATCACCATCTGCCGGGCCGCCGCGCCGCCAAAGACCAGCACGAGAACCGTGGTCACGGCGGCGACGGAACAGGCCAGCAGCAGCAGGGAAGCCAGGTGAAGCACGCCGCCCGACGGTGGCGAAGGCCACTCGGCGCCGTTACTGACGTACTTCTCTGAGCCTGGCTGAGACATGTCATGTCCAGCCTAGGTCCACTTCAGTAAACGTAGCCTTAAGCGGATACTGCCGCGCCCGCGGGCCGCCGGATCAGAGCGGAGAGCGGTTCGCCTGCTCCGCGTCATAGGCCGCCAGCGCGGCAATCGAGACCAGATCGGACACGGTCGATCCGATCGGGACCACCTGGACGGGCTGGGAAAGACCGATCAGCAGCGGCCCGACAGTGGTGGCGTCGCCCAGCGACTGCAGCAGCTTCCAGGCGATGTTGGCGGATTGCAGACCCGGCATGATCAGGACATTCGCAGGCCCCGAGAGGCGGCAGAACGGGTAGAGCTCCATCAGTTCCGGATTGAGCGCCACGTCGACCGACATCTCGCCGTCGAACTCGAAATCGAGGTCGCGGGTTTCCAGCAGCGACACCGCCTCGTTGATCCTTTCGGAAGCCTGGTGCGGCGCGTTGCCGAATGTCGAGAAGGCGATCATCGCCACCCGTGGCTCGTGCCCCAGCCGGCGCGCGAAATCGGCCGCCTGGCTGGCGATGTCGGCCAGTTCCACGGAGCTCGGCAATTCATGTACCGAAGTATCGGCGATGAAGACCGTACGCCCGCGCGCCAGCATGATCGACAGCCCGAAGACGCGCGCCCTCGGCTTGGGATCGATCACGCGGCGGACGTCGTCATAGGCCACCGAGAAGCGCCGCGTGACGCCGGTCACCATGGCGTCGGCGTCGCCATGGGCGACCATGCAGGCGCCGAAGATGTTGCGGTCGGTATTCACCATCCGCTGGCAGTCGCGGTAGAGCAGGCCGCGGCGCTGCCAGCGCTTGTAGAGATAGTCGTAGTAGATGTCGCGGCGGTCGTAGTCGCGGGCGCTGACAATGGTCAGCTCCTCCGGGTCGTGGCCCATGGTCTTCAGGCTCGCCTTCACGCGCTCCGGGTAGCCGATCAGGATCGGTTCGCCATAGCCCTCCTGCTTGAAGGCGAGCGCGGCGCGGATCACCTTCTCCTCCTCGCCCTCGGCGAAGACCACCCGCTTGGGCGCCGCGCGCACCTGGTTGAGAATCATCTGCAGGATGCCCGTCGTCGGATCCAGGCGCGCCTTCAGTTCGTGGGTGTACTGCTCCATGTCCACGATCGGGGTTCGGGCCACGCCGCTGGCCATCGCCGCCTCGGCCACCGCCGGGGGGATGGCGCTGATCAGGCGCGGGTCGAAGGGCGTGGGGATGATGTATTCGGGACCGAACTGAAGCTGCGTGCCGCGATAGGCGCGGGCGACCTCGTCGGGGACGTCCTCCCGGGCGAGATCGGCCAGCGCCTCGGCGGCGGCGATCTTCATCTGCTCGTTGATGGTCCGGGCGCGGACATCCAGCGCGCCGCGGAAGATGTAGGGGAAGCCCAGGACGTTGTTCACCTGGTTCGGATAGTCGGACCGGCCGGTGGCGATGATCGCGTCATCGCGGATTTCCTGGATATCCTCGGGCGTGATCTCGGGATCCGGGTTGGCCATGGCGAAGATGATCGGCTTGGCGGCCATGGAAGCGACCATCTTCTTGGTCACCGCGCCGGCGACGGACAGGCCGAAGAAGACGTCCGCGCCTTCCATCGCGTCTTCCAGAGTGCGGGCGTCGGTATCGGCGGCATGCGCCGACTTCCATTGGTTCATGCCGTCTTCGCGGCCCTTGTAGATGACGCCCTTGCTGTCGCACATGATGGCGTTGTCATGGCCGATGCCCATGGCCTTCACAAGTTCGATGCAGGCGATCGAGGCGGCGCCGGCGCCGTTCACCACCATCTTGCAGTCGGACAGCTGGCGGCCGGTCAGTTCACAGGCGTTTATCAGGCCCGCGGCGGCGATGATCGCCGTGCCGTGCTGATCGTCGTGGAAGACCGGGATGTCCAGGATCTCGCGCAGGCGCTGCTCGATGATGAAGCACTCCGGCGCCTTGATGTCCTCCAGATTGATGCCGCCATAGGTCGGCGCGATGACGCGGACCGTGTTGATGATCTCGTCGACGTCGGTGGAATCGAGTTCCACGTCGATGCCGTCGACGTCGGCGAAGCGCTTGAACAGCACCGCCTTGCCTTCCATCACCGGCTTGGCGCCCAGCGGGCCCAGGTCGCCGAGGCCCAGCACGGCGGTGCCGTTGGAGATCACGGCCACCAGATTGCCCTTGGCGGTGTAGTCGTAGGCCATGTCGGGATTGGCGTGAATCACGCGGCAGGGCTCGGCGACGCCGGGGCTGTAAGCCAGGGACAGGTCGCGCTGCGTCGCCACCGGCTTGGTGGCCACCACCTCGATCTTGCCGGGGCGGCCGGTGGTGTGAAACAGCAGCGCCTCCTGATTGAGGCTCTTGTTGCGTTCGTCGCTCATGTTCGGACCTTGCGGAACTGGGATTTCGTCTTGAGGCAGGGGCATCGAGAATAGACACGTGCCCCCGCCGGCGGGAAGGTGATTTCTGTCGCGGCGTTGGCGACGGTCAATCCGCGGCCTGGGAACCGGCCTGCTCGACGGCCTCGGGGAAGACCAGCCGGAAGGTCGAACCCTGTCCCGGCGCGCTTTCGAGCTCGATCCGCCCGCCCTGCTGCTCGATCATGGTCTTGACCAGCGCCAGCCCCAGGCCGCTCCCGGTCTTCCGCCGGGTGAAGTCATTGTCGACCTGGCTGAAGGGATCGAAGATGCGTTCGCGGTCATCCTCTGCGATGCCAATGCCGGTGTCGCGCACGCTGACGCACGGGTGGCCTGCGCGCATTTCCGGAATCAGGCGGACCTCGCCGCACGGGGGCGTGAACTTCAGGGCATTGGAGATCAGATTGAGCAGCATCTGGCGCAGGGTCTGGTCGTCGGTCAGGGCAATGACCGGGGCGCCGCCCGGTTCGGCCGACAACGCAACCCCGGCCGAGGCGGCCTGCTCGCGCATGATGCGGCAGACCTCGGCGATCTTCTCTCCCAGGTCGATCGCTTCGGGATAGAAGTCGCGGTTGCCGCGCTCCAGCCGCGCCAGTTCCAGCAGGTCGTTGACCAGTTCCAGCAGGTGCCGCCCGCTCAGGTTGATGTCCAGGGCGTACTGGCGCAGCCGTTCGCCGTCCAGTCCGTCGACCCCTTCAGCCTTGAGCACGTCCGAGAAGCCGATGATGGCGTTCAGCGGCGTGCGCAGTTCATGGGTCATGTTCGCCAGCATCGCCGACTTGGAGCGGCTGGCCGCCTCGGCGGCGCTGCGCTGCTCGGCCGCCTCCCAGGCCAGTTCCGCCAGTTCCTGCTGCTGCGCCTGGGCCAGCCGCTCACGCTCCAGCGTCACGCCAACCAGCAGGTGGATGATGAAGGTCGTCGGAAATCCGGTCACGACCGGCAGCACGATCGGCATCACGATCGCGATCGGGTAGCTCAGATAGTCGATCCCGAGGATCTCGTAGCAGATCAGGCTGACGACGACGGAGACGATGGTGAAGCCGGCGGTGGTCAGCACGGCGCTTCGCAGCACACCGTGGCTTTCCACCAACTGGCGCTGGAACCGGATGATCGGATTGCGGTCCGCATCCAGCAGATACGATCTCCCGGGGGACCCTCTCATGTCGTTCTCAGGGCAGTGCCAGCAACTCGACCGCACGGTCCAGCGTCACCGGCGCGTCGTCGAGCAGCGCCGCGGCGGCGGCCTGCCCGAAATCGCCGCTCTCCGGCGCCAGCGGATCCTCGGGCAGCAGCCGCTTCTCGATCACCAGCCGCGACAGCAGCATGCGGCGGGCATCGTCGCCGCGCCCGCCCAGCGTCGCGCCCTCCCAGGCCATCAGCGCCGCCGTGGTGGCGTGATAGAGTGCGCTCGCCACCTTGCGCGCCTGGGTCTCGTCGCCGCGGTGTGCGACTTCCTCGGCCATCGCCGTGGCGCGATCGAGGCAGTCCCCGGCCTGCTCGCGAAGCGAGGGCGGCAGGGCGTTGGAGGCCTTGAGCCGCGCGGCCAGGTCGTCGGCCAGCCTCCGGTGTGCACCGACCTTCGCAACGGCGCGGTTGAGCACGTCCAGGCCGTTGATGTTGCTGGTGCCTTCCCACAGCAGGCCGATCTGGGCGTCGCGGATCAGCCGCGCGTTGACGAAGTCCTCAATGTAGCCATTGCCGCCGCGGATCTCCATGGAGCCGGTCGCGACCGTCGGATTGTCGCGGCAGGCGCGGAACTTGAACAGGCCGGTGAGGATACGCAGCCGCGTCGCCGCCTCCGCATCGTCGGCCTGCGCCGCGCCCATCGCCTCGGCGGTATAGGCGTACATGCTGAGCGCCTGCTCCGTCGGCACCAGGAGCTTCATCAGCTGCCGCTGCGCCAGCGGCATGTCGGCGACGGCCCGGCCGAAGGCGATGCGGCTGCGCGCCGCCGCCAGAGCTTCGTTCCAGCAGCGCCGCATCATCGCCGCGGCCCGCACACCGTGCGACAGGCGCGACAGGTTGACCTGCTCCATCATCTGCTTGAGGCCGCTGTTGACGTCGCCCAGCGCGAACGCCTCGGCACCCTCGATCAGTATCTCGCCGGAGGCCATTGAACTGGTACCCAGCTTGTCCTTCAGGCGCACGATCCGATAGCTGTTGCGTTCGCCGTTGGGCCGGATCTTCGGCATCAGGAACAGACCCAGGCCTTTCGTGCCCGCTTCCCGGCCCTCGGGCCGCGCCAGCAGCAGGGCCACGTCGGCATGGGGGTTGGAGCAGAACCATTTCTCGCCGTAGAGCCGCCATCCGCCATCCTCCCGCCGCGCCACCGTCTCGACCTGGCCGACGTCGGAGCCGCCCGGCTTCTCGGTCATGAACTGGGACGCCTTGATCAGCGTCGACAGATCCTGAGTGAGCATGCGCTTGACGTAGGTCTCCTGAATGAAGTCGTCGCCATAGCGGCGCATCATGTAGAGACCGGTGTCCGACAGGCTTATCGGACACATCAGGCCGAATTCCGCCTGTACGAACAGATAGGTGAAGGCGTACTTGGCGATCGGCGGCACCTTGTCGGGCCAGCCGAGCACGCCGGGCATGTGGCTCATGGCGTGCAGGCCGAAACGGCCCAGCGCGATCTCCTCCATCTCCCGGTAGGCGGGATGATGCTCGATCCACTCCTGGTCGCGGCCGAAGCGGTCGCGCGGATGAAGGACGGGCGGATGCTTGTCGGCGATGTCGGCCAGTTCGTCCAGCCTCCCGCCCGCCAGCTCGCCGAGGTTCCGCCAGTGCGGCCACATGTGGTTGCGCAGCTCTTCCGGGCAGTAGAGGGTCAGCAGCGACCGGAGCGAGGCGTCGATTTCGAAGAAGTTGGCGCCGCGGACGTCGTCGGCCAGATTGCCGATCGCGCCGCGCCTCTGCATATGGCCGAATGCGGCCGGGGCCGAGGTATTGGAGGATTGTATGTTCATGGCCGACAGCATCGCCCCCGGCGGGCGACAGATCAAGCGTGCGGCATCGCCGGCGGCCGCAATTCCACGGTCGCGCGTCGGGTCCGTGAAGGGGTTATAGTCGAGGCCATGAAACGGGCTGTGCGGGCGAGATGACCGAGGCTGCCGAAAAGGTGGACGCGCGCCGCCTGGGCCGGTTGCGCGCGTGGATACTGGGACTCAGACCGGGCCGCGCGGGCGTGTTCACCCTGGCCGCCCTGGCCCTGATTGCTGGTGCGGCGACCTATGCCGCCTTGTTCGGCTCGCCGGAGCCGCCTTCCAGCCTCCGCGATATCCCGGCCGGGGTGGTCGTCTTCGACATCGTCGTGCTGTTGCTGCTGGTCGTCGCGATCGTGGGACGGGTCGCCCGCATCTGGATCGCCCACCGCGACGGCCGCGCCGGGGCGGGGCTGCACATGCGTCTCGGCGCCCTGTTCGCCGCCGCCGCAGTAATCCCCGCGCTGCTGGTCGCCGGTTTCTCCACACTGTTCTTCGACCTCAGGATCGAGGGCTGGTTCAGCGACCGCGCCCAGAAGGCGGTTTCGGAATCGGTCGCAGTCGCCCGGTCGCTGATTCAGGAACACCGCGCCACGATCCGCGCCGACGTCCTGGCGATGGCGCAGGATCTGAACCGCGTCGCCCCCGAAGTGCAGGACGACACAGCCCTGCTGACCCGTCTGCTGATCACTCAGGCCGGCGCCCGCGGCCTCAGCGAGGCCATCGTCTTCGACCGCTCTGGCCAGGTCCTGGCGCAGACCAGCCTGGCCTCCGACAGTCTCGCGGAGCAGATCCCGATCTCGGCCATCGAGGCCGCCGACGATGGCGCGGTCGTCGCGCTGCCCGCGGACGAGCCGGTGGGCGGGAGTATCGACCTGACGGCCAACGACAAGGCCGGCGCGCTGGTTCAGCTGACCGGCTTTCTGGGCACCTATCGCGCCTATCTCTACGTCGCCCGCTTCGTCGAGCCGCGCGTCGCCGAACAGGTGGAGCGGGCGCAGCAGGCCGCCACCGATTACGAGCGGCTGGCCGCGCAACGGTTCAGTTTCGAGCTGACGTTCGTGCTCCTGTTCGGCGTCGTCACCGTGCTGCTGATGCTGGCCGCGGTATGGCTGGCGCTGAACTTCTCGACCCGCCTCTCCACCCGGCTGGGCGACATTGTCGGCGCGGCCGAGAAGCTGCGCGAGGGGGACATGCAGGCCCGCGTCGTCACTTCCGACGAGGACGACGAGATCAACATGCTGGGCCGGACCTTCAACCGGATGGCGCGGCAGCTCGAGAGCCAGCAGGCGGCCCTGGTGCAGGCCAACCGGACGCTGGACGAACGCCGGCGGTTCATGGAAACGGTGCTGTCCGGCGTCACCGCGGGTGTGATCGGCACCGATCACAACGGCGTCGTCGACCTGCCCAACCGGTCCGCCCTGCGGCTGCTGTCGCTGAAGCAGGACGATCTGGTGGGGCATCCGCTGGAATCGGCGGTGCCCGAGATGGCGGATCTGCTCGCGGCCGCGCGCGAGCGCCCGCACCGCCTGGCGGAGGGGGAGATCACCATCATCCGGGACGGCAACGCCAAGACCTTCTTCGTCCGCGTGGGTGCGGAGCGCCGCGAGCGGGAGGTTCTGGGCTATGTCGTCACTTTCGATGACATCACCGATCTGGTCGCCGCCCAGCGCATGGCCGTCTGGGCCGATGTCGCGCGGCGCATCGCCCACGAGATCCGCAATCCGCTGACGCCGATCCAGCTTTCGGCCGAGCGGCTGAAGCGCAAGTACCTGAAGCAGATCGAGACCGACCGGGAAATCTTCTTGCAGTGCACCGACACCATTGTGCGCCAGGTCGGCGACATCGGCCGCATGATCGACGAATTTTCCGCCTTCGCCCGCATGCCTGCGCCGGTGATGCGGCCGGAGCCGGTCGCCGACCTGGTGCGGCAGGCGGTATTCGCCGTCGAAGTCGCGAACCCGTCGGTCGAGTTCCGCATGGATCTGGAGGCCGGCCTGCCGCCGCTGCCCTGCGACCGCCGCCAGGTCGCCCAGGTGCTGACGAATGTGCTGCTCAATGCAGTGCAGGCGATCGAAGCGCGCGAGACGTGCGACGAATTGGGCGTCGTGGAAGTGAAGCTTTCCTGCAACAGTGACGGTGTGGTGATCACAGTCACGGATAACGGCATCGGGCTGCCGGTTTCGGAGCGGGACCGCTTGACGGAGCCTTACATGACCACGAGAGATAAGGGCACGGGTCTGGGCCTCGCGATCGTGCGGAAGATCATGGAAGATCATTCCGGCTCCCTGCATCTGGGCGATCGGGCAACCGGCCCTGGCGCCGCGGTGACGCTTGTCTTCCCGCTGGCCGACCAGGGTGAGGAACGGCTCCGTGCCGACGGAGACAGCGGTTAGGAAAGCAATGGCCCTTGACGTCCTGATCGTCGACGACGAAGCCGATATCCGGATGCTGGTCGCCGGCATCCTGTCCGATGAAGGATACGAGACCCGGGTCGCCGGTACTGCCGACGAGGCGCTGGAGGCGGTCGGCGACCGCGCTCCGGCGCTGATCGTTCTGGACGTGTGGCTGCAGGGAAGCCGCCTTGACGGGCTGGAACTGCTCGACATGATGCAGGAACGCGCGCCCGACGTGCCGATCGTGATGATCAGCGGCCACGGCAACATCGAGACCGCCGTCGCCGCCATCCAGCGCGGCGCTTATGATTTCATCGAGAAGCCGTTCCAGACCGACCGCCTCGTGCTGATTGCCGAACGGGCGCTGGAGGCCTCGCGGCTCCGGCGGGAGAACGCGGAGCTGCGGGTCCGCGCCGGCGGCGATGCGGCTCTTATCGGCGCCTCCCAGCCGCTGAGCGCCCTGCGGGCGGCCATCGAGAAGGTGGCGCCCACCAACAGCCGGGTGATGATCAGCGGGCCTTCGGGCTCCGGCAAGGAGGTGGTGGCTCGCCAGATCCACGCTCTGTCGAAGCGTGCCGGCGGGCCCTTCGTGGTGGTCAACGCGGCCATGATCGAACCCGAGCGCATGGAACTGGAGCTGTTCGGCGAAGAGGCCCCGGCCGGGGGCCAGGTGCGTTCGCGCAAGATCGGCCTGCTGGAACAGGCCCACGGCGGCACGCTGTTCCTGGACGAGGTCTCCGACATGCCGGAGCAGACGCAAAACAAGATCCTGCGCGTCCTGCTCGATCAGACCTTCGAGCGCGTCGGCGGCGGCCGGCCGGTGCGTGTTGACGTGCGGGTCCTGTCGTCCAGCAGCCGCGACCTGCAGGTGGAAGCCGATGACGGCCGCTTCCGCCGCGACCTGTTCCATCGCCTCAATGTGGTGCCGATCCAGACCCCGCCGCTACGCCTGATGCGGGAGGATATCCCGGCCATGGCGCGCTATTTCGTGCAGCGCAGCGCCGACAGCGCCGGGCTGACGCCGCGCACCATCGACGAGGCCGCGATGGCGGCGCTGCAGGCCTATGACTGGCCGGGCAATGCGCGCCAGCTCCGCAATGTCGTCGAACAGCTGCTCATCATGGCGCCGGGCGAGGCGCGCGCGCCGATCACCGTCGAGATGCTGCCGGTCGAGATCACCAACCCGGCGGCGGCGACGCTCAGGCCGGAAACCAGCCAGGAGATCATGGCCATGCCGCTGAGAGAAGCGCGCGAGGTCTTCGAGCGCGAATACCTGCTGGCCCAGATCGAACGCTTCGGCGGCAACGTCACCAAGACCGCAGCCTTTGTCGGCATGGAACGGTCGGCCCTGCACCGCAAGCTGAAACTGCTGGGCGTGGGCGGGGAACGCGGCGCCCGCTGAACCGGCATTTAAGGGCTGTTCCGCACCCGCGTGAAACAGGCTAACGTCCGCGCCATGAAAGTGATCGTCTGCGGCGCGGGTCAGGTCGGCTCCAACATCGCCCGCCATCTGGCGGAAGAACAGAACGACGTGACCATCATCGACCAGTCGCCCGAACTGATCCGGAGGATCAGTGAGGCCTACGACGTGCGCGGCCTGGTGGGATTCGCCTCCCACCCGGACATGCTCGACCGCGCCGGCGCGGCGGACGCTGAGATGCTGATCGCCGTGACCTTCGCCGACGAGGTCAACATGGTCGCCTGCCAGGTGGCCCATTCGATCTTCAACGTGCCGACAAAGATCGCCCGCATCCGGGCGCAGAACTATCTCCGGCCGTCGTTCAGCCATCTGTTCACGCGCGAACACATGCCGATCGACGCCATCATCTCGCCAGAAGTGGAGGTGGCCCACGCGGTCAACCGCGCGCTGCACATGCCCGGCGCCTTCGACATGCTGCCGTTCGCGGACGACAGGGTGCGCATGATCGGCGTGCGCATCGAGGATGACTGCCCGATCGCCCATCAGCCGCTGCGGCAGCTCACGGAACTCTTCCCGAATCTCAACATCATCGTCACCGGCATCAACCGCGGCGAGAAGCTGTTCGTGCCGTCGCCGACCGACCAGATGCTGCCTGGCGACGACGTCTATTTCGTGGTCGACACCCAGCATGCGCGCCGCGCCATGCCGCTGTTCGGTCACGAGGAGCACGACGCCCACCGCATCGTCATCGTGGGCGGCGGCAATATCGGGCTGGTGCTGGGGCGCGATCTGGAGCAGGAGAAGGACCGGGTCAACCTGAAGGTGATCGAATCGGACCGCAGCCGGGCGGAGTTCGTGGCGGATCGCCTCGAAAGCGCTGTTGTGCTCTGCGGCGACGCCCTGGACGCCGAGCTCCTCGAAGAAGCCAACATTTCCAACGCCCACGCGATCGTGGCGCTGACGAACGACGACGAGACCAACATCCTGGTCTCACTGATGGCCAAGCAGCTCGGCTGCGAGAAGGCGATCGCCCTGGTCAACAACAAGGCCTACGAGGCGCTGGTCGGCTCGCTCGGCATCGACGTGGCCGTCAACCCGCGCGCCACCACCGTCTCGTCGATCCTGCAGCACGTCCGCCGTGGCCGGATCCGGCGTATTTACTCGATCCGCGACGGCGCCGCCGAGGTGATGGAGGCCGAGGCGCTGGAAACCTCGCTGCTGATCGGCAAGCCGCTGCGGGAAGTGGAGCTGCCGGCAGGCGTCATCGTCGGCGCGATCGTACGCGGCCCCCAGGTGCTCAAGCCGCGGGGCTCTATGGTGATCCAGCGCAAGGACCGGGTGATCCTGTTCGCGCTTCGCGAGAGCGTGAAGAAGCTGGAGAGCATGCTGTCTGCGGGCCTGCGGTTCTTCTGATGCCCGGGGCCTGAGCCATGGCGCTGACCGCGGTGCTGTCGGTTCTCGGCTGGTCGATGGTCATCTTCGCCCTGACCATGATCTTCCCGATCGGTATCGCCCTGTTCCATGGGGAGGTCGGCACCTGGCCGGTCTTTCTCACCACCATCCTGATCACGGGCATGTTCGGCGGCGCGCTGACCCTCGCCTCGCTCGGCGGCAGACAGCGCGCAGCGGGGCGGCGGGAAGCATTTCTGCTGGCCTGCCTCATCTGGACCGTGCTGCCCATGTTCGGCGCGATTCCCTTCGCCAACCTGGTTGGGCCGCTGGACGGCTATCTGGAGGCGATGTCGGGCCTGACCACGACGGGCTACAGCGTCTTCGCCACGCCGGAGCTGCTGCCGCGTTCGATGCTGTTCTGGCGCGCCGAACTGCAGTGGATCGGCGGTCTGGCGACGATAATGCTGGCGGTCGTGCTGCTGGGCCTGTTCGGTCTGGGCGGTCTGGCGGTCTACCGCAGCGCCATCCCCTCAGGCGATGCGAACACCCTGGTCGCGCGGCTGAAGGACACCCTGTCGGCGGTCTGGTGGGTCTACGTCATCATCACCCTGGCCTGCGCGGTCCTGCTGTGGGTTTCCGGCGTCCAGGCCTTTCATGCCGTCTGCTACGCCATGTCCACCGTCTCTACCGGCGGGTTCACCACCAGCACGAACGGCGTCGCAGGCCTGTCATCCTTCGCGCAGGGCGTCCTGGTCGTCTTCATGCTCGGCTCGGCGCTGAACTTCACCCTGCACTGGGCGGCGTTCCACGGCCGCTTCAGGGTCTACCGCGAGGATCCGGAGATCCGCGCCTTCGGACGGCTGTGCGGCATCTCCGCACTGATGGCGGGTCTCATCATCTGGGGCATGACGGAACTGGATCTCGCCAGCAGCCTTGGCCAGGCAATCTTCGCAGTGGCCGCGGTCGCCTCGACCACCGGCTTCTTCGGTCTGGAGACCGATCAGGGCATCATCACGGGCTCCTGGCCGACGCCGCTGTCGATCCTGTTGCTGATGATCATGATGGTGGGGGGCGCTGCAGGCTCGACCGCCGGCGGTTTCAAGCTGATGCGCTTCGCGCTGCTGATTCGCCAGGGCGGGGCGGAACTCACACGGCTGTCCTATCCCAATGCGGTCACCATCGTGACCTATGGCGGCTACTGGGTGGAGCCGCCGGTGCTGCGCGCCACATGGAACTTCCTGATGCTGTTCATGCTCTCGGTGGCCATCCTGGCGGTGGTGATCGATCTGGATGGCCATGACCTGGCGACGGCGCTGGCCCTGGCCGTCGGCGCGCTCAGCAACGCTGGCCCCGCCGCCACCTATGTCACTGTCGAAGCGGTGGCCATCGGCGAACTCGATCCGGTGTCGAAAATCGCTATCATTGCGGGCATGCTGGCCGGCCGGCTGGAACTGCTCGCGCTGCTCGGCCTGTTTTCCCCCTCGTTCTGGGGGCGCTGAAATCGATGGATTGCTGACTTGACCAGAATTGCCTTCGTCAACGGCCAGTACGTGCCGCACCAGTCCGCCGCCGTCCACGTGGAGGACCGGGGCTACCAGTTTTCCGACGGCGTCTACGAGGTCATCCCCATCGTCGACGGCCGGCAGATCGATGGCGTTGGCCATGTCGAGCGGCTGGCGCGCAGCCTTCGCGAACTGCGCATCGACCGGCCGATGTCCGATCGGGCGCTGAACCTGGTCATCGAGGAGGTGGTGCGCCGCAACCGCGTGCGCGACGGCTTCGTCTATATCCAGGTCACCCGCGGCGTCGCGGCGCGCGACCACGGTTTTCCCCGGGACGCCCAGCCAGCTGTCGTCATCTATGCCCGGCCCAAGGCCGCCGATGCCCGGCGCAAGGCCGCCGCCGAGGGCGTGGCCGTGATCACGGTGCCGGACCAGCGCTGGACCCGGCGGGACATCAAGACCGTGTCGCTGCTGCCGAATTGCCTGGCCAAGCAGTCCGCACGTGAGGCCGGCGCCTACGAGGCCTTCATGGTCGACGGTGACGGCATGATCACGGAAGGCAGTTCGACCAACGCCTGGATCGTCGACCAGTCGGGCCGCCTGGTTACCCGGCCGGCCTCCAGCGACATCCTGAACGGGATCACCCGGCTGGCGCTGATGAAGCTGGCCCGGGAAACGGATATCGAGATCGAGGAACGGCCCTTCTCCGTCGAGGAACTGAAGACCGCGCGGGAGGTCTTTCTCACCAGCGCCAGCGGCATGGCGCTGCCCGTGGTCCGCGTTGACGACCGCGAGATCGGCAACGGCCGTCCCGGCAGTGTGTCCTCGCGCGTGGTTGACATGTTCGAACGCTATGTGGCTGGATCGGACACGGAAGCGGCGGCTGGCATGACAGTAGCGTGACATCGCGTACCAATGTCGCGACCAGCGCGTTTCGACTTGCTCGGAAACGCGCCGCTCCCCAGATATCCAGTTGTGGGAGTAGAAAATCTGAATACATATCGGCTTCGTATCCGGGCCGAAGGCAAATCACCGTCGGCGCGTTTCTGCCGGCGCAAGAACAATAGGAACGACGCACATGGCAAGCGAACGTCCACAGAACGTGCAGGACGTCTTCCTCAACCACGTTCGAAAGAACAAGATTCCGCTGACCATCTTCCTGGTGAACGGCGTGAAGCTGCAAGGGATCATCACCTGGTTCGACAATTTCTGCGTCCTGCTGCGGCGCGACGCTCACGTGCAGCTGGTCTACAAGCACGCCATCTCGACGGTGATGCCGGCCCATCCGATCGACCTGTTCGAGGGTGTGCCGGGACAGCCGGACTGACCGCGCTCTCCGGCGGGCGCCGGCTATGAGCGCACCCGAAAATGCCGTCGGTGCGCGCACGATGCTGATCGTCCCCTGGACGCCTGCCGACGCGACGCGCGAATCCGAGGCGATGCTGGCGGAGGCCGTGGGCCTCTGCCGGGCCATAGGGCTCGATATCCGCCACAGCGAGACGATCCGCCTCGATCGGCCGAGACCGGCCACGCTGATCGGCGTCGGCAAGATCGAGGAACTGGCTGCTCTGGTTCAGGCCGAGGATCTGGAACTCGCCGTCTTCGACGCCGCGCTCAGCCCCACGCAGCAACGCAATCTGGAACGCGATCTGAAGGTCAAGGTGATCGACCGCACCGGCCTGATCCTCGAGATCTTCGGGGAGCGGGCGCGGACCCGGGAAGGCCGGCTGCAGGTGGAACTCGCGCATCTCCAGTACCAGCGCAGCCGCCTGGTGCGTTCATGGACCCATCTGGAGCGTCAGCGCGGCGGCGCGGGCTTCATGGGCGGTCCCGGCGAGCGGCAGATCGAGATCGACCGGCGCCTGATCGACGAACGCATCGTCCGCCTGAAGCAGGATCTGGAAAAGGTGCGCCGCACCCGCGAACTGCACCGCAAGCCGCGCCGTGCGGTGCCCTATCCGGTGGTCGCGCTGGTCGGCTACACCAATGCCGGCAAGTCGACGCTGTTCAACCGCCTGAGCGGCGCCGACGTGTTCGCCCGGGATCTGCTGTTCGCGACGCTCGATCCGACCATGCGCTCGGTCCAGCTCGCCGACGGCCGTCCGGTGATCCTCTCGGATACGGTGGGATTCGTGGCCGATCTGCCGACGCAGCTCGTCGCCGCCTTCCGGGCGACTCTGGAGGAAGTCACCGAGGCCGACCTGATCCTGCATGTGCGCGATGCCGCGCAACCCGATTCGGAAGCGCAGGCGGCCGACGTGCACGGCATCCTGAAGACGCTGGGCATCGAGGTCGCGGACAATCCGAATCTGATCGAAGTCTGGAACAAGGCGGATCTGCTCGGGCCCGACGAACGGGCGCATCTCCGCGCCGAGGCCGCGGCGCTGCCTCATCCTGGCGTGCTCATTTCCGCCGTGACGGGGGAGGGGATGGAAGACCTCGCCGCGGAGATCGCCCGGCGGATCGCCCGAGACAGGGTCGAGATCAGCGACGTGGTCGACGCAACCGACGGGCGGGCGCTGGCCTGGCTCTACAGTCATGGCGAAGTGGTCGCGCGGGAGGATGCGGACGACGGTGTTCACGTCACGGTGCGGCTGTCCCCGGCCGATGCCGGCCGCTGGGCCAAGGGCCGGCTGCCGCGTGCCGCCGAGTGAAGGCGCCTTCTGCTAGTGAAGGGTGACGACGGCGTCGCAGTGGTTCAGGGCCACGGGTTTTATCAGTTCGCCGCCGGCGATGCGGACGGAATGCAGCGGCCCCTCGATCTCCGCTTCCCAGAATTCCAGGAACTGCCGTATCCGCGGATAGTCGGGCGCGAGGTCCATGGTCTGCCAGACGAACGTCTGGAGCAGTCCAGGGTGATCGGGCATGTGATAGAGGATTTCGGCGGTGGTCAGCCGGTAACCGGCAAGCTGCATCTCCATGTTCGTCATGGGCAATCTCCTCGATTTCCGATGGCATCGATCTCCATGGTGAGACGAGTTCTCCCATAGAGGCAATAAAAACATCGTTAAATCAATGTGTTAGCAACAGTGTTTCGTGAGTGCTGCCGAGCTGGCGGTGCGGGCTCGATGAAAACTCCGGAATTTTGCGCCGGTCGAGTTGACAGAAGGCTGCGCGGTGGTTATCTCCCGCTCACCTGTCGGCTAGCACTCGAGTAGAGTGAGTGCTAACGGAGGGAATACCAGATAATCCTACCTATGGAGGGTACCAGATGGGCTTTCGGCCTTTGCACGATCGCGTGCTCGTCCGTCGCGTCGAGTCGGAGGAGAAGACCGCGGGCGGCATCATCATTCCCGAGAACGCCAAGGAGAAGCCGAGCGAGGGCGAAATCGTCGCCGCCGGTCCGGGCGCGCGCAACGACCGGGGCGAGACCGTCGCCATGGACGTCAAGGCGGGCGACCGGATCCTGTTCGGCAAGTGGTCGGGCACCGAGGTCAAGATCGATGGCGAGGATCTCCTGATCATGAAGGAATCCGACATCCTCGGCGTGATCGAAGGTTCTGCGCAGGCGAAGGCGGCCTGAGCACCGGGATCGCCCGATCCGTGAAATGAAGCGCAGGCCGGACCCGCTGCCGGCCGCGAGCTGTATGGGAGATTGACGAAATATGTCCGTGAAAGACGTGAAATTTGGCATCGACGCCCGCACCAAGATGGCGAAGGGCGTCGAGACCCTGGCCGACGCCGTCAAGGTGACCCTGGGCCCCAAGGGCCGTAATGTGGTCATCGAGAAGTCGTTCGGCGCGCCGCGCATCACCAAGGACGGCGTCACCGTCGCCAAGGAGATCGAACTCAAGGACAAGTTCGAGAACATGGGCGCGCAGATGGTCCGCGAGGTCGCCTCGAGGACCAATGATGAAGCCGGCGACGGCACCACCACCGCTACCGTTCTGGCCGCCTCGATCATGCGCGAAGGCCTGAAGTCGGTTGCTGCCGGCATGAACCCGATGGACCTCAAGCGCGGCATCGACCTGGCCGTCGAGAAGGTCGTGGCCGATCTCAAGAAGCGCTCGACCGACATCACCACCAATTCGCAGGTGGCTCAGGTCGGCACGATCTCCGCCAACGGCGAGACCGACATCGGCGACAAGATCGCCGAGGCGATGGAGAAGGTCGGCAAGGAAGGCGTCATCACCGTCGAGGAGTCCAAGGGTCTGGAGACCGAGCTGGACGTCGTCGAGGGCATGCAGTTCGACCGCGGCTATCTCTCGCCGTACTTCGTGACCAACGCCGAGAAGATGGTTGCCGAGCTCGAGAAGCCCTACATCCTGCTGCACGAGAAGAAGCTGTCCAATCTGCAGCCCATGCTGCCGATTCTGGAGGCTGTCGTTCAGTCCCAGCGTCCGCTGCTGATCATCGCCGAGGACGTCGAGGGCGAGGCCCTGGCGACCCTGGTGGTGAACAAGCTGCGTGGCGGCCTGAAGATCGCCGCCGTCAAGGCGCCGGGCTTCGGCGATCGCCGCAAGGCCATGCTGGAGGACATCGCCATCCTGACGGGCGGCGAGGTGATCTCCGAAGATCTGGGCATCAAGCTGGAGAGCGTCACGCTCGACATGCTGGGCCAGGCCGAGCGCGTCACCATCAACAAGGAAGAAACCACCATCGTTGATGGCTCGGGCGAGAAGGAGAATATCCAGGCTCGCTGCGGCCAGATCCGCAAGCAGATCGACGACACCACCTCCGACTACGACCGCGAGAAGCTGCAGGAGCGGCTGGCCAAGCTGGCCGGCGGCGTTGCGGTGATCAAGGTCGGCGGCGCTTCCGAGATCGAGGTGAAGGAGAAGAAGGACCGCGTCGACGACGCCCTCCACTCCACCCGCGCCGCGGTCGAGGAAGGCATCGTTCCGGGCGGCGGCACCGCGCTGCTCTACGCCACGCGGGCGCTTGAAGGCCTCAAGGGCGCCAACAACGACCAGACCGTGGGCGTCGAGATCGTCCGCCGCGCCCTGCAGGCGCCGGCGCGTCAGATCGCCGAGAACGCCGGTGTCGACGGCGCCGTCGTGGCCGGCAAGCTGCTGGACCAGAAGGACGCCAACTACGGCTTCAACGCCGCGACCGAGAAGTACGAGAACCTGGTCAAGGCCGGTGTCATCGATCCGACCAAGGTGGTTCGCACCGCGCTGCAGGACGCCGCGTCCGTGGCCGGCCTGCTGATCACCACCGAGGCCATGGTCGCCGACCGGCCGGACGACAACAAGTCCTCCGGCGGCGGCATGCCCGACATGGGCGGCATGGGCGGCATGGGCGGCATGATGTAACCGGACGGCAAATCCGTCCGGGCGTCATCGCCCGAATGGCTCGAAGGGGAGGCCGCGTTCCGCAAGGGACGCGGCCTTTCCGCGTTTCGGCCCAGTGAATTGATCCGCCGGCGCCCGTTCTCGCGTATCCTGCCGGCAACGGAACAACCGGAGGATCTGGGCATGTGCATCCGCCTTCACGCCCTCGTGCTGGCGCTCTGTCTCGCCTGGCCGGCGCTGGCCGCGCCCGCCGACGAGATCCGGGCCGTCATCGAGGATCAGATCGCCGCCTTTCGCGCGGGAGACGGCGACCGCGCCTTCGCCCACGCCTCGCCGGCCATACAGGCGAAGTTCGGGTCGCCGGCGAACTTCATGGAAATGGTGCGGACCGGCTATCCGCAGGTCTACCGCCCGCGCGACATGCAGTTCCAGGCGGTCGAGGCGTTCGAGCATGTCACCGTCCAGGAAGTGTTCTTCTTCGGTCAGGACGGCTCGGCGGTCGTGGCGCGGTACTTCATGGAGATGAACGAGGCCGGCGCATGGAAGATCGCTGGGGTCGAGCTGCGGCAGGCGCCCGAACTCGGCGTCTGAATGTTGGTTGCCGCGTTTCAGGCGTCCACGGGCTCGATCAGATCGGCGTCGTCGTTGTGCACATTGCCCACCCGGGCAGAGACACGATAGGCCGTCACACCATCATTGGGCTTGGCCAGATCGAGCAACGCGTCCCGGCCGGCGTCCGGATCCAGCCAGGCGTCGTGGTCCGCGGCGTCGAGGATGACAGGCATGCGATGATGGATTTCGGCGATTCCGGGTGCGGCGTCCGTCGTCAGGATGGTGTAGCTGTCGATCGTGCCCTTCTCGGGACGCTCCCAGCGTTCCCACAGCCCTGCGAAGGCGAAGGGCGACCGGTCCGCCATGACGATGCGCCAGGGTTGCTTGCCGCTTTCCAGCTTCTGCCATTCGTAGAAGCCGTCCGCGGGCACGAGGCAGCGGCGTCGGGCGAAGGCTGCCCGGAAGGCGGGTTTCTCCGCGACGGTCTCCGAACGCGCGTTGATCATGCGGGCGGCCCCCGACATGTCCTTCGCCCAGGAGGGGACGAGACCCCAGCGGAGTTGGTGGCACAGCAGCCGGCCGTCCGGATGCCGGCGCAGCACCGGCGCGGACTGGGTCGGGGCAATGTTGTAGCGGGGCGCCAGGTTGGGCGAGCCCTCGAAGGCGAAGACCCGCCGGAGCGCTTCCAGCGGCGTCGTCAGGCTGTAGCGTCCGCACATCCTGCTTTCCTCGCTTTATGCCCGGATGGGCGGATGCTACATGGCTGTGCATGACATCTCCAGACGCCCGCACTCTCGACATCCTCAACCGGCTGATCGCCTTCGACACGACCAGCCGCAATTCCAATCTGGACCTGATCCGCTGGGCGGAGTCCTACCTCGCCGAACGCGGGGTGACGTCGGCGCTGCAGTTCGACGAGACCGGCGAGAAGGCCAATCTCTGGGCCACCATCGGCCCCGCCGACGTGCCGGGCGTCATGCTGTCGGGGCATTCGGACGTGGTGCCCGTCGATGGCCAGGAATGGGCCTCCGATCCGTTCCGGGCGGAGACGCGGGACGGCCGGGTCTATGGCCGCGGCGCGGCGGACATGAAAGCCTTCATCGCCCTCTGTCTCGCGCATGCCGACGACTTTGCCGCCGCGCGGCTGAAGATGCCGGTACACATCGCGCTGTCCTATGACGAGGAGGTCGGCTGCCTGGGCGGCCGCCAGCTCGCGGCCATGCTGTCGGGCCTGGAGGTGAAGCCGCGGCTCTGCGTCGTCGGCGAGCCGACGAACATGGGCGTGGTCATCGGCCACAAGGGCAAATCGAGCTATCGCTGCCATGTGCGCGGTTTCGAATGTCATTCCTCGCTCACGCATGAAGGCGTCAACGCGGTCGAATACGCCGCGCTCACCATCGCGGCGATCCGCCGCCTCGCCGAGGACAAACGCGCCAACGGCCCCTTCGACGAAGCCTTCGATCCGCCCTACACCACGGTCCACACGGGTGTCGTCCAGGGTGGCACGGCGCTCAACATCGTGCCCAGGGACTGCGAGTTCCTGTTCGAATTCCGCAATCTGCCCGCCGACGAGCCGGAAGACCTGCTGGCTCGAATCAGGGGGGAGGCGGACCGCCTCTGTGCGGAGATGCGCGCGGTCCGGCCGGAGACCGGCATCGAGTTCGAGCGCGTCGCCTGGTTCGCCGGGCTGGAGACGTCCGAGGACGCGGAGGTCGCCACCCTGGCCAAGTCCTTCGCGCAGACCAACGCCACGTCCAAGGTGAGCTTCGGCACCGAAGCCGGGCACTATCACGGCGCCGGCGTTCCGACCATCGTCTGCGGACCGGGCGACATCGCCCAGGCGCACAAGCCCGACGAGTTCGTGGCGCTGGATCAGATCGCGGCGTGCGAGGCCTTCTTCGGCCGCCTGCTGGGCTGGATGACCGACTGAGCCCTCAGGCGCGGGCGCGCCTCGGCAGGAAGTAGATCACCGAAAGCGCCACCGCGAAGAACATGACCGCGGGATAGGCCAGGATCGGAAACGGCTCCTGATAGACGGCGACCAGCGCGCTGCCGACCCCGGCGCCGGCCATCTGCAGGAAACCCATCATGGCGGAGGCCGTTCCCGCCCGGTCCGGGAAGATCTGCAATGCGCTGGCCATCGCCGTGGGCAGGAAGATGCCCAGCCCCGAAACGAAGGCGACGACGGCGCCGATCAGCACGAACTTGTCGATCATACCCAGCAGCGGCATGACATAGCCGAAGGCGCAGGCCGCGAGAACCACGGCGAGGCCCAGCTTGCAGATGCCCACCGCATCCATCCGCCCGGCAAGCGCGCGCACCACCAGGCCGCCGATCACGAAGCCGAGGGAGGCCAGCGGCGGATAGAAGCCGTATTCCGTCGGCGAGACGCCGAGAAAGGTGATGAAGGTGCGCGGCGATCCGCCGAAGAAGGCGAACATCGCCGCGAAGATCAACGCGTTGGGGATCGCGAAGCGCCGGAAGGCGGCGTTGCCCATCACCATGGTGTAGCCGCGGACCAGCTCGGCCGCATTCAGTTTGTGCAGACGGCGGGAAAGTGTTTCCGGCAGGCGGGCAACCATCAACGCCGCGACCACCAGTCCGGCGACCCCGGTGACGGCGAAAATGGAGCGCCAGCCGGCGAACTCCTGCAGCAGCGCGCCGAACAGCGGCGACAACCCCGGCACCAGGGCGAAAAGGATGGCGATCAGGGCCATGACCTTCTGCAGCGCAGGGCCGTCGAAGCTGTCGCGGACGACCGCGCGCGCCACGACGGTGCAGGCCGCGCCGCCGAAGGCCTGCAGCACACGGCCGGCAATCAGCATGACGATACCCGGCGCCAGCATGCAGGTCACGCTGCCGGCCACGAAGACGGCAAGGCCGAACATCAGCACGATTCGCCGCCCGAACCGGTCCGACACCGGACCGTAGGCGAGCTGGGTCAGGGCGAATGTCGCCAGATAGGCCGTCAGCGTGAGTTGCGCCTCGGCCGCGCCGGCGTCCATCTCGGCGGCGATCGATGGCAGGGCCGGCAGATAGATGTTGGTGGCGAACTGCCCGATCGCCGTGATCGCGGCCAACAGCGCGATCATGAAGCCTGTCGCCTGGACCTTGCCGATCCTGTGTTCCGCCGCCGTCATTCTGCGCCCCTGTCCCAGTCGGAACGGCGAAAGATGACGCGGAACCCCCCGCGGTCAAGCTGCGCTTGCGTGATAGCCCTGCTCAGCCGCCGACGCGGACCACCTTGACGCGCCGGCCGGGCCGCAGCCCGTCCTCGCCGCCGAGGTCGTTCAGCACGCGGAAACGCTGCTCGGCGAAACCTTCCGCGCCCGCGGAACTCGACAGGCTGGAAACCGTGTCGTTGCTGTCGACGGTCACGACTTGCAGCCGAAGCGGCTGAAGCTGCCGCGCCTCGCTGGCGGTCAGCCGCTCGAAGCTGCCGACGGTCCGCTCGTACATTGAGGATAGCGCGCGGCCGTCATTGCGCGGAGCGAGGAACACGAAGCGATAAATGCGGTTCTCGTCGAACCGGATGGCGACCAGCCGGGCCGCATAGGGCTGGTTGTTGGCAGTCACCGGCGCCACGGCCGTCGCCGCGGGCATGCCGTCGAGGGTGATGCGTTTCAGACCGGAAAGCTGCGCGCCCTCGCCCCAGTGATTGGCGATATAGGCGTCCATGCCGCCCTGCCGGCTGGCCACGCTGCGGTCGGGTTCCTGGTCGAAGATGATCCTGCGGCCGCCGTCGCGCGAACTGGCGACGACTGCCTGGGGCAGGTTGTCCAGGCTGAAGCCCTCCGGCACCTGGAAGGAGAAGCGCAGTTCGGGATGGGCGAATGTGTTACCGCGGGCGAAGCCCTGGGACGGGCTGTCGCCATAGATCATGCCGTCGATCGCGTCGAGATAGGCGTCGCGACCGACTTCGGGGTCGGAAACGCTGACGCCGCGGGCCTCGTCGGCGGTGGCTGCGACCCGCTCGGGCGTGTGGGGGTGGGTCGAGAAGAAGCTGACCTGCTGCAGTTCGCGACCGCTCATGGCGGCGATCAGTTCGGAATGACGCTGCAGGGCGCGCAAGCCGCCGGCCATCGCCATCGGGTCGTAACCGGCGCGCGACAGATAGCGGATACCCAGGCTGTCGGCCTGGCGTTCGTCGCTGCGCGAATGGCTCGCCATATAGCCCTGGGCGGCGACCTGACCGATGCGGGCGACGTCGCCGCTGCCCGTCAGGATGGCGGCGCCGAGCACGGCGAGGTTGGCGAACAGTCCCTGCTTCTGCTGCTGGGCGCTGTGACGCGCCGTGACATGGCCGATCTCGTGCCCCATCACGCCGGCCAGCTCGGCTTCCGTGTTCAGGATCGCCAGCATGCCGCGCGTGACGTAGACATAGCCGCCCGGCACGGCGAAGGCGTTCACGACCGGCGTATCGAGCAGCGTGAAGGTGAATTGTTCGGCCGGGAGTTCCGCGCCCCGGGCCAGCCGCATGCCGATCTGCCGGACATAGCCCTGCAGTTCGGGATCCTGATACTCACCGCCGAACTGCGCGAGAATCTGGGGATGGGCTTCGCGCCCCATCTCCCGTTCCTGTTCGAGACTGACCGTCGAGAGCTCGGTCTCGCCGGTGGCCGGATTCTCGACCTGCTGGCAGGCGACGAGGGAAGCGATCGCGAGACCCGCCGCAAAGACGCGGAGTTTCTTGAGCATTCTATTCACCCACGATTTCGATCTGTTCCGGATGCGAAGCCTCGATCATCGGGCCGTTCCGCGACCTGACCCAGCCCCGGACCCTGATTGTCCTGTCCCGCCAGATGGCGGGGGTGGTATCGGGGAACAAGCGCCCGGCGCTGCGGTCGATCGCCACGGTGAAATCCTCGCGCCAGTCGGCGCCGAAGTTCAGGTAGAGCGTACCGCGGACCCTGGCCGCGTCGGCGATCATGCCTTTCACGATCTGGAAGGTGCCGATATTGCCACCCAGTTCTTCCGGCGAGCGGACGGCGTAGAAGGGATGGGACCAGATACCGTACCGCCCCTGTCGCGCCACCTGCTCCAGCGCCAGCATCTCTTCGACCAGCGCGCGGTTGTCGGGGAAGGAATAGACCCGCGCCATGCCCAGGCGCAGCATTTCGCCCTGCAGCCAGAACCCGTCCGCGGTCACCATATGGGCCAGGCTGCGGCCGTGTCGGTCCAGGCGCCGGCCGCCGAAATGCAGGTCGAAACGCCGGCCCGCCACCAGCGATTCCAGCGTGGCTTTTGCCTCGTCGGCCAGAGGCCATTTGCGGAACCCGGCGCGGCCGAGCGGCAGTTTCGGCGCCTGGATGCCGACCAGCCGGACTTCCGTGCCGTCCTCCAGGAACAGCGTGTCACCGTCGACGACCTCCGTGACAGCGCCGCCGACACGGCCCGGCAGGTCGCCGGGATCGCCGGCCAGAGCCGGCAGGGCCGCGAGCAGGCCGATCATGAGGGCGATCATCCGGCGGGGCATTGGCGCTTTACCTCCCTGACGCGCCCCACTATTAGAGAAAAGGAGGGGTCATGAGGGAATTTTCCGAATGCGCTTGCGTTTGATCGGCGGCGTCGCCGCGCTTTGCGCCGGTTTGATCGTCGGCTTGTCCGGGCCGGCCAGGGCGGCCGAACGCTTCACCGATGCGCCGCTGCTGGGTCTGACGCTCGGCTATTTCGATGTCATCGGTCAGGAATTCCCGTCCCTCGAGGGCCGGCTGGAGCTCCGAGCCAACAACGACTGGTGGCTGAAGCCCTTCGGCGGCGTGATGGCGAACACCGAACGCGCCGCCCACATTTACGCCGGCGTCTATGCCGAGCTGTTCTGGGGCGAGCATTTCTATGTTTCGCCCAGTTTTGCGCCCGGGATTTACATGAAGGGCAATAGCCGCGATCTCGGCTATCCGCTGGAGTTCCGTTCCCAGATCGAGTTGGGCTGGCGCTTCGACAGCGGCATCCGCGCATCGGTCAGCCTGAACCACATCTCCAATGCCGGACTGGGTCAGAACCCCGGCACAGAATCGGTCGCCTTCTCGGTGCTGCTGCCGCTCAGCTTCTGAGGCCGCGCCCGCTGCGGGGGCGGGCGGCATAGCCGTAGATCAGCCCGGCGGCCAGGCCGCCCAGATGGCCCTGCCACGAGATCCCGGTCCCGCCGGAGAAGGCCATCGCCAGGTTGAGGATGACCACGATCCCGACCATCGCGGCCATTGACTGCGCCCGGGGATCGACGTCCCGAAAGCGATAGAGCAGCACGGCGGCTGCCCCGATCAGACCCGATACCCCGCCCGACGCGCCAATCGTCACGCTGTCATGGGCGAGCACGAAGATGGCGAGGCCGCCGCCGACGATGCTGAGCGCGTAGATGGCCAGGAACGTGCCGCTGCCGACCAGGCGGGCCACGGCCGAGCCGATGGCGAGCGTCATGGCGGCGTTGATCAGGACGTGCAGGAAATCCCCGTGCAGCAGGGCATAGGTGAGCAGCGTCCAGTAGAACGGTTCGCCCTGGTCCCACAACCGGGGCACGAGAGCGAGGTGCAGCTGGATCGACCGGTCGACATCGTCGGGCAGAATGAAGCGCACCGCGTGGAACAGGACCAGCCCGGCGCAGAGCCAGACCACGGCCCTGGGGGCGTTGAGCAGCGGCTGACGTTGAGGGCGGTAGGAAATGGCGTGTGTACTCCCGACGCATATGTGGGGCCGGAAGAGGGCGCCTCCGACGCGCCGAAGCTAGCTTGGCCGGCGGCGGGGCTCAAGCGGCCCCGGGTGACGCAGCGGAAAGGCTGGATTCCCGATGCTAACCGTCGAAAGGCTTGCATTCTTGCCGGTACTTCCGCCAATTTGGGGCCTGCAGATTTCTTGTGGGCGTGAAACTATCCCCATGGATGCTGCACAAGAACCAAGTGATTACACGGAGGGATCCACGTCGATGGAACGTCGCAAATTTCTGAAGGGCGCCGCGATGGCTGGCGTCGGCGCCGCCGCGCTATCCGCGCCGGCGATCGCGCAGGGTGGCAAGACCCTGACCATCGTTTCCACCTGGCCCCGGGACTTCCCGGGCCTTGGCGTTTCCGCGCAGCGGCTGGCTGCGCGGATCGGTGAGTTGTCTCAGGGCCACTTCAAGGTCGAATACTTTGCCGCCGGCGAACGCGTCGGCGCGTTCGACGTGTTCGACGAAGTCGCGTCAGGCAACTCGCAGGCCTATATCGGCGCCGACTACTACTGGGTCGGCAAGCATCCGGGCCTGGCCTACTTCACCTCCGTGCCGTTCGGCATGACCACGGTGGAGTGGAACGCCTGGATCAAGTTCTCCGGCGGCCAGGAGCTGTGGGACGAATTGTCGGGCGGCTTCGGCATCAAGTCGCTGCCCTGCGGCGCGACCGGCACGCAGGCCGGCGGCTGGTTCAACAAGGAGATCCAGACGCCTGAAGACCTGAAGGGCCTGAAGATGCGCATTCCGGGCCTCGGCGGCTCCGTGATGTCCAAGCTGGGCGCCTCCACGGTCTCCCTGCCCGGCGGCCAGATCTACGAAAACCTGGTGTCCGGCGCGATCGAGGCGACCGAATGGGTCGGTCCGTACAACGACTACTTCATGAAGTTCTACGAGGCCGCGAAGTACTACTACACCGGCGGCATGCACGAGCCGGGCGGCGGCCTGGCCTTCGGCATGAACGCCAGCTGGTGGGGCGGCCTGACCGACTGGGAGAAGGCAGTCATCGAGGCGGCTTGCATGGAAGAGCATGCGGCCCAGTTCGAGGAAGCCTGCGCCCGCAACGGCGAATACATGGCCAAGCTGGTCAATGAGCACGGCGTCCAGGTTCGCGCCTTCTCCGACGAGGTCTGGGATGCTTTCGGCGAAGCTTCGGCCGAGGTCTTCCAGGAAGTGCGTGATCACTCGCCGCTGGCGCTGAAGATCGACGACGCGTTCCAGAGGAGCCTGCGCGAGATCGGCGGCACGATGGCTGCCCTGGAGGGCACCTTCGTGAACCAGCGCAACCGCGTTCTGGGCCTGATCTGAGGTCCGGACGGCGACAGGAACAAGGGCGGGGCCGAGGCTCCGCCCTTTTTCTGATTTCGACCCATCCCAATACCCGGTGCGGCGCCGGATTGCCCGCACGGCGGAATCCTTCGAGAGGCTGAACCAGCAAGCCCATGGCAAGCACCAGTGACAATGCGGGTATCCCGGAGTTCGGCCGGCCGGCGCCGATCGTGCGCATCTTCGGCTGGTCCATGCTAAGCATCCTCGCCGCATTCCTGATCGAAAACGTCCTGATGGTCGCCTTCGACTTTCCCGGCATGACTGCCGCCTTCGCGGGCGGCGGCGCACTGGCCTGGGTACAGCTGTTGATATACGCTGCCGCCCTGGCCCTGACCGCCGGCTATGTGCTGCGCACGCCCAACCGCGCGCTCCGGCGGGAGTCCGATACCATCCACCGTTTCAATCTCTATCTGGTACGCGCCTGTTTCTGGATCGTGCTGCTGGTCGGTGTCGCCGACGCCACGATCGCCTTCATGCGCGTGGAGAACCTGCTCGGTCTCTTCATGGGAGAGGATGCGGTCCGTGAGCTCGGCCGGGCAAGTTTCGTCGGCAACTACATCCATATTCCGCTGCTGATCGCCGGCCTGATCATCGCCGCATTCACGCGCACGCTGGGTTTCACCTGGCTGGCGTTGCTGATCGTCGCGGCCGAACTGATCATCGTCATCTCGCGCTTCGTCTTCTCCTACGAACAGGCGCTGATGGGGGATCTGGTGCGCTACTGGTACGCAGCGCTGTTCCTCTTCGCTTCGGCCTACACGCTGTTCGATGAAGGCCATGTCCGTGTCGACGTGCTTTATTCGGGCTTCAGCACGCGCACGCGCGGAGTCGTGAACGCGGTCGGCTCGCTGCTGCTGGGCGCGACGACCGCATGGGTGATCATCGATATCGGCTTTGACGGTCCACGCTCGATCATCAACAGCTCCGTAGCCAACATGGAAATCTCCGCGAGCGGGCCCGTCGGTATGTACATCAAGTATCACATGGCCGCATTCATCGGCATCTTCGCTATCACCATGCTGATCCAGTTCGTCAGCTATTTCTTCGAAGCGATCGCGGATCGCCGGGACGAGCCCGGCCATCGCGAGCACGAGCCCGTGACCCAGTGAGGGCCTGAAAGATGGAGCTCTTCTTCCTCGCCGTCCTGGTCCTGATCATGGCCTTCGCCCTGGGTTCGGGCTATCCGGTCGCGTTCGCTCTGCCAGGCGCTGCCATTCTCAGCATCGGCCTCGCCGCCGCCACCGGCTATCTGTTCGCCGGCAACATGGACGCCTACTTCCATTCAGGCGGGCCGTCGCAGTGGCTCTCAGCCGGCGTCACCAACCTGCGCGGCGTATACTGGGAAGTCGAACGCGACACGCTGATAGCGATTCCGCTGTTCATCTTCATGGGCATCATGCTGCAGCGGTCGAAGATCGCCGAGGATCTGCTGGTCACCATGGCGCAGCTGTTCGGCCCTGTACCCGGCGGCCTCGGTATTTCGGTGGTATTCGTCGGCGCGCTGCTGGCTGCTACGACAGGGATCGTCGGCGCAACGGTGGTGGCGATGGGGCTCATTTCGCTGCCGGCGATGCTCCGCAACAACTACTCGCCGTCGCTGGCCACGGGCACCATTGCGGCGTCTGGTACGCTGGGACAGATCATCCCGCCTTCGATCGTGCTGATCATTCTGGCCGACCAGCTTGCCTCCGCCACTGACCAGGCCGGTACGCTGCGCAAGGAGCTCTACAAGGAAGCGACGGGCGAACTGACCATGCCGTCGGTCTTCGGCGTCTCGTCGACGAGTGCGGGCGAGATGTTCCTCGGCGCTTTCGTCCCCGGTCTTGTGCTGGTGGGCCTCTACATGGCCTATATCCTGATCTTCGCCGTGCTGCGCCCGAAGAACGCGCCGGCGATCCACTCCGGGGAGAAGTTCGACGCCGCCTTCTGGCGCAAGGTCATCCTGACCCTGGTGCCGCCGCTGGCGCTGATCTTCCTCGTGCTGGGTTCCATCATCACCGGCATCGCGACCGTCAACCAGGCCGGCGCCATCGGCGCCGCCGGCGCGTTGATCATGGCCGGCTACCGCCTCTCCGACAGCGGGAAGATGACCTATGCGCCGGCGATCATGGCGCTCGCGGCGCTCGGGATCATCGGTTTCGCGCTGGCCAATTTCGAGATGAACGTGAAAGCGGTCGACACGGCCGACGACAGCCTCGGCATCGCAATCGGCGCAGTGGGCGCCGTCATGCTGATCGTCGCTCTGATCTGGAGCGGCGTGCGCGTCCTGCGGATCGAGAACACGCTGCAGGGCGTGATGCTGGAGACGGCGAAGACGACCTCGCTGGTCTTCATCATCCTGCTGGGCGCGGCGATGCTGACCGCGGCCTTCCGCGCCTTCGGCGGCGAGGACCTGGTGCGGGACTTCCTGAACTCGCTGCCGGGCGGCTTCTGGACCCAGTTCATCATCGTCATGGCGGTGATCTTCATTCTCGGCTTCTTCCTCGATTTCATCGAGATCGCCGTGGTGGTGGTGCCGATCGTCGCCCCGATCCTGCTGGCGGATCCCGAGGCGAACATCACGGCCGTCTGGCTGGGCGTCATGATCGGTCTGAACATCCAGACCTCGTTCCTGACGCCGCCCTTCGGCTTCGCGCTTTTCTATCTCCGCGGCGTCGCGCCGGCGGTCGTCAAGACGGTGCAGATGTACAAGGGCGTCATTGCCTTCATTTCCCTGCAGCTGATCGCGCTTGGTATCGTGGGCGCCTACCCGCCCTTGGTGAACTACCTGCCGAGCCGGGTGAGTTTCCTGTCCGACACCTCGCCGCCGCCGCGCAATCCGAAGCTCCAGTTCTGCCTGGAAGAGTACGTGGCCCGGCAGATCGAAAGGGACCCCTCGATCGCCCAGGCGATCCAACGCGCCCAGGGACTCGACCTGTCGCCCCTGCCACGTGATCTCGCGCGGCGGTTCGACGGCGCGGTGGACAGCGCCGCGACGGCGCTGCCGGCCCTTGAGGCTGCCTTCGAGGCCGAGGCCGCGGTGGAAGCATCGGCCGACGACTACCGGCCGATGCTGCAGCAGGTGCGGCGGATCCAGAAGGACGTGCGGGAACTGCGCGATGAGGCCGACACGCTGCAGACGCAGATCAACCGGCTGAGCGACGAGGCCACGCCCGAACGGCGGCGCGAGCTCGAGCAGCGCCTTGATGCGCTTCTGGCGGAGGTTGAACGTCTTCAGGGCGAAATCCCCTCTGAGTGGAAGCAGGTCTACGGCGAGTTCAGCAAGCTGACCAAGGCCGAGGACGATGCCCGGAATACCTATCGCCGGGCGGCCGACAAGGCCTATGAGGATGCTGCTTCCGTCCTGGCGGTTCTTGACGCCAATGAAGCGTTTGGCGCGCTGCGGGACGACCTGGATGCGCTCCCCGCTGTCATCGAGACAGCCGAGCCTGAGGTGGCGATGGAGCGGATAGAGGAGGTCGAGCGGGCCTTCCGGGACGTGGCCGGTGCGGACGAGGTCAAGGATCTGCTCTACAAGGCCAAGCGCGAGCTGCGGGCGCGCCGGGGCAACGAGCCCGACCGGGCCGCGGCGCTGGAGCTTCATCAGCAGGCCGTCGCCGCTTTCGAGCAGCAGGCAGGCTGGCGCGATACCGCCGAGAAGGCGCTGCGCGACGAGATCGCCGCTTATCTCGACGCCATCGAGGGTACGCTCGGCGCAAGAACGCAGACGCAGCTCTCGCGTGATCAGGCCTTGTTCATGGCGTCCTGCAACGCAAGCCACCGCGACTTCTCGCTGCACTTCTGATCACCGGGGCCCGGACTATCGCGGATATCCGCGATGGCCCGGGCCGCCGAGGTGCGCCAGACTGGACGGCAGGCAATGGCCAGGGGAGGCGGCGGCGATGAAACGCGGCGCGATCAGGTTCACGGAGATGGAGCAGGTGCTGTTCGGTTCGCCGGCGGCGGAGGCCGTGGCAGCCGAGGCGGCGCGCCTTGGCAAGCAGAAGGTGTTCATCCTGGCCGGCCGGACGATGAACGAGACCACCGACGAGGTCGACCGGATGGCCGCGGCGCTGGGCGACTCCTATGCGGGCCGATTCTCCGGGATTCCGCCCCACACGCCGCGGGACGCAGTGGTGGAAGCGGCGAACGCGGCCCGCGAGGCCGGAGCCGATCTGCTGGTCACCTTCGGCGGCGGCTCGGTCACCGACGCCGGCAAGGTCATGCAGGTATGCCTGGAGCACGGCGTCACCGACATGGCCGAACTGGACGACTACTGCATCCGCACCACCGAGGACGGCCGTACGCAGATACCGGAACTGCGCGCGGCGCGCGTGCGCCAGATCAGCGTGCCGACGACACTGTCGGGCGGCGAGTTCAATCCGCTGGGCGGCTGTACGGATCCCCGCATCAAGGTGAAGCAGGGCTACCGCCATCCTTCGCTGGTCCCGGTCTCGGTCGTCCTCGATCCGGCGCCGACTGCGCACACGCCGGAATGGGTCTGGCTCTCGACCGGCATCCGGGCGGTGGATCACGCGGTAGAAGCGCTCTGCAGCCCGAACACCAACGACTACTGTGACGCCGATGCGCTGCACGCCCTGCGCCTGCTCTCGCGCGGACTGCCGCTGGTGAAGGCCGATCCGGCCGACATGGCGGCGCGGCTGGATTGCCTGATCGGCGCCTGGCTGTCCATGACGCCGGTGATCGCCGGCGTGCCCATGGGCGCCAGCCACGCCATCGGCCATATCCTGGGCGGCACCTGCGACGTGCCGCATGGTTATACGAGCTGCATCATGCTGCCCTCCGTGCTGCGCTGGAACGCTGAGGTTCCGGAACACGCCGAGCGCCAGAAGATCGTGTCGGAAGCCTTCGGCAAACCGGGCGAGACGGCGGCGGATGTCCTGCATCGCTTCATCGATGGGCTGGGCATGCCGCGCAGCCTTGCTGCGGCGGGTGTCGGGCCCGACCAGTTCGACCTGATCGCCCGCAACAGCCTGCATGACCGCTGGCTGCACACCAATCCGCGCAAGGTGAACGGGGCCGGCGACGTGATCGAGTTGCTGAACATGGCGGCGTGAATGCAGGCCCCCCGGGGTTTCGTGCGGCCATTGACAATGCGCTAGTGAACAGTACGTTTTCGATATTATCCGTTTTCGAACCTTGTTGCATGATGTCCGCCGATCCCCTCGACAGAAATCTCGAATTCCTGGTCAACGACGTCGCTCGCCTGATGCGGCGCGAATATGGCCGGCGCGTCAAGGGCATGAACCTGACGCGTTCGCAGTGGTGGGTGATGGTGCACCTGATCCGCTTCGACGGCTGCAATCAGACTCAGCTCGCCGAGGAGCTCGACGTCGGCAAGGTTGCGCTGGGCGGGCTGCTCGACCGGTTGGAGAGCCGGGGCTGGATCGAGCGCCGTCCCGACCCCGACGACCGCCGGGCCAAACGCGTCTATCTCACCGAGGCGGGCCGGCCGCTGATCGCGGAGATGCAGGAGAAGGCCCGCGGCGTTCATCGCCTGATCATTTCCGGCATGGACCGGGGCGATCAGGACCGGTTGGTCGACCTGCTGCTGCAGGCCAAGAACAACCTGGTCGAACGCACCTCCTGAGGCGGAGTCCCCGCCGTCCGGGGCAACGAAGCGGGCATCCGTTGACGGCCGGCACCCGCAACGCGGGAAAATTCACTTATATGTATCGTGGACAATGCATGGTTTTTGCAGCGTGAGAGGGTTTGTGGACGCTTGATGCCGGTCTGGTCGCATATTGACACAGCGGCGCGGCGGAACGGTCCAATCGGAGATCCTGGTGATCGATATCGATCCAAATAAGTCCTATCAGCGGCACAGCCTGGGGCGTCTGCGCTATTTCGCGCCCCTGCTGGCGGTGGCCGGGATCGGCGTGATCATCTGGATCTTCAACGCCGACATCTTCGCCGGCGAGGACGAGGTCGTCATCGGCCCGAAGTCCATCGCGGCCCTGGTGATCACGGTCGTGCTGATCATGGGCGTGCTGATCGAGGACGCGCGGCGCAAGTACATGCGCCTGAACGTGCAGGCGAGACGCATGTCCGAGATGGCCGACCGGCTGTCGGAGACGGTCGAGGCGCTCAACGACATGAACGCCACCCTGCGCGCCAACGAGGAGCGCTATCGCGGTCTTGTCGAAACCCAGAGGGACCTGATCCTGCGTCTCGACCTCAAGGGCGAACTCACCTTCGCTAACGAGGCGCTGGCGGACACGTTCGGGGTCCGGCCCGAGTCCGAGGCGCGGCGCTTCACGCCCGAGATCGATGCGGGGGAGGGCTCGGAGCCCTTCGATATGGAGCGGGTGCTGCGCCCGCCCTACCGCGCCAGCTATGACCAGCGCGTCAGGACCCAGTATGGCTGGCGCTGGATATCTTGGGAGGACGTGGCGCTGCGCGACCCCGACGGCCGGATCAAGGAGATCCAGCGGGTCGGCCGTGACGTCACCGACCGGAAGCGGACGGAGCAGGAACTGGCCGAGGCGCGCGACGCCGCCGAGGCCGCCAACCGCGCCAAGTCGGGCTTCCTGGCCACCATGAGCCACGAGATCCGCACGCCGATGAACGGCGTCATTGGCATGACCAGCCTGCTGCTGGACACCCGGCTGACGCCGGAGCAGCGCAACTATGCCGAGGCTGTCCAGGAGTCGGGGCAGTCCCTGCTGACCCTGATCAACGACATTCTGGATTTCTCCAAGATCGAGGCCGGCTTCCTGGAACTGGAAGAGATCGACGTCGACATTGCCGGGCAGGCGGAAAAGATCGCCGAACTGCTGGCGCCCAAGGCCTTTGAACGCGGTATCGAGATCGCCACCCAGATCGACCCGGACGTGCCGCGCCACCTGATCGGCGACCCGGGCCGGCTGCGTCAGGCGCTGGTCAACCTGGTCGGCAACGCCGTCAAGTTCACCCATGAGGGCGGCGTGGTCATCGCCATCCGCCTGCTGCGCGATCACGGCTTCAAGGTGACGCTGCGCGCCGAGGTCATCGACAGCGGCATCGGCGTGCCGGCCGAGAAGCAGAAGACCCTGTTCGAGGAGTTCACCCAGGTCGATTCCTCGGTTTCGCGGCGCTATGGCGGCACCGGCCTCGGCCTCGCCATCACGCGCCGTATCGTCGAGAAGATGAATGGCCAGATCGGCATCATTTCCGAGGAGGGCAAGGGCAGCACCTTCTGGTTCGAGATCGACCTGGTGAAGGCGCGGGGGGCCGGCGCGCCGGCGGCGGAGGCCCGCCTTGACGGACTGAAGGTGCTGATCGCCGACGAGAACCACATTTCCCGCTGGGTGTTGAGCGATCACGTCATCGACGCCGGCGGCGCGGCGGATACCGCACGCACGGGCAAGGAGGCGCTGGCCAAGCTGGCGCAGGCCTCTGCCGACGGCGCGCCCTATGGCGCGGTCCTGTTCGACGGCGGCATGGCCGATCTCGGCGGTCAGGCCTTCGTCGAAGCGGTGCGCGCGAACCCGGCGATCGCCGCCACACGGCTGGTCATCGCCGTCCCGGCGTCACGGCGGGGAGAGACCGACGAGTTCAGATCCTGGGGCTATGACGCCTATCTGATCAAACCGATCCGCCGCCGTTCGCTGCACCAGTTCCTGCTTGGCGGCGAGCAGGACACGGCCGCGGGGACGCTGCAGGCGGGGGCGGCGGACGCGCCCGCGGGCAGGCCGGAGGGCGCCGTCGAAACCGGGCCGCTCAACATCCTTCTGGCCGAGGACAACGAGATCAACCAGATGCTGGCGCTGGCGCTGCTGGGCAAGCGCGGCCACAAGGTCCAGGCGGTGGTCAATGGCGCCGAGGCCGTGCAGGCGGTGCGCGACGGCGACTTCGACCTGGTGCTGATGGACATTCACATGCCTGAGGTCGACGGTCTGGAGGCGACGCGCCAGATCCGCACCCTGGATGGCGGACGCGAGATCCCGATCATCGCGCTGACCGCCAACGCCATGGCCGAGGACAAGCAGATGTGTCTCGACGCCGGCATGGACGACTATCTCGCCAAGCCGATCAACGAAGCCGTGCTGAACGAGACGCTGAACCACTGGCGCGCCGGGCGCGGGGCCGGTCCCCGCGAATAGCCGGTCCGAAGGCGCGCGCCGGCCGCATTCCCAACCCGGTATGGCCGTGATAAGGACAAAGCCGCAACAGTGGGGGAGACGACCTTGCGCGATCTGCAGCAACCCGGACGCTCCGTCGTTCACGCGACCAACGGCGCGGCGGCGACGAGCCATCCTTTCTCGACCCTGGCGGCGATGGAAATTCTCCAGGCCGGCGGCAACGCCGTCGACGCGGCCGTGGCGGCCTGCGCGGTGCAGTGCGTGGTGGAGCCCATGTCGACGGGCATCGGCGGCGACTGTTTCGTGCTGCTGCAGAAGGGCGCGCAGGGTCCGGTGATCGGCCTGAACGGCTCAGGCCACGCCCCGGCGAAGCTTACCGCCGAACACCTGCTGGACCAGGGGATCGGCCAGATCGGCCTGGAAAGCCCGCACGCGGTCACGGTACCGGGGGCGGTCGACGCCTGGTGCCGCCTGCTGGGGGATCATGGCACCATGGGTATCGACCGGGTGCTGCATCGGGCGATCCGCTACGCCGAGGAAGGTTTTGCGGTGACGCCGCGCATCTCCGTCGACTGGTCGCGCAATGTCGGCCGGCTGTCGGGCAATGAGAATTCCGCGGCGCAGTACCTGAAGGACGGCGGGAGCCCCGTTCCCGGCGATGTCTGGCGCTCGCCGGAGCTGGCGCGGACGCTGAAGGCGATCGCGTCCCGGGGGCGCGACGGCTTCTATGCCGGGCCCGTCGCCGAAGACATCGTGGCGGCGCTGAACGCCCTCGGCGCGGTGCACGACGCCGGCGACTTCGAGGCGCAGCGCTGCGACTATGTGGAGCCCATCGCCAGCGACTATGCGGGCCGGCAGGTGCTGGAGATTCCGCCGAACGGCCAGGGCATCACCGCGCTGCTGATGCTGAACATCCTCAAGGGCTTCGATCTGGGCGCCTACGATCCGATGAGCGTGGAGCGTCTGCACATCGAGGCCGAGGCTACGCGGCTGGCCTTTGCCGAGCGCGACAAGCATGTCGCCGACCCGCGTCAGGTCGACGTTCCGGTCGAGCACCTGCTTTCCGATGCGCTGGCCGACGAGCTGCGCGAGAAGATCTCGCTCGGCCGGGCCATGGCGAATCCGGCGAAGGTCACCGGCCCCGTCTACCGCGACACGGTCTATCTCACCGTGGTGGACCGCGACCTCAACGCAGTGTCCTTCATCAACTCGCTCTACTTTTCGTTCGGTTCCTGCATCACCGCGCCACAATCGGGCGTGCTGCTGCAGAACCGGGGGGCGGGCTTCGTCGTCGACCCCGGTCACCCGAACTGTGTCGCGCCGCGCAAGCGCCCGATGCACACGATCATCCCGGGCATGGTGTTGAACGGCGGACGCTGCGAGCTCAGCTTCGGCGTCATGGGCGGTGGCTATCAGCCTGTCGGCCACGCCCACCTGCTGACCAACCTCTTCGACTACGGCATGGACGTGCAGGAGGCGATCGACTGCCCGCGCACCTTCCACGTCGCCGGCAAGCTGGATGTCGAGCGTTCGGTTCCGGATACGGTGCGCCAGGGTCTGGCCGATCTGGGCCATGACGTGAATACGCCGGAGATGCCATGGGGCGGCGCGCAGGCGATCTTCATCGACCACCGGAAAGGCACGCTGGCTGCCGGGTCCGACCCGCGCAAGGACGGCTGCGCCATGGGGTACTGAGCAGAAGCGGGGCAAGGGGAGGCCTGGCGATGAACGAACTGACGAAGCTGAAGATTCCGCTGCCGCCGGACGCGGCGCCGGAACTGGTGGAGGACGTGGACTTCGACGATCCGCGCCAGTGGATGCAGTCGGCCGAGGACGTGCTGACGCGGCCGCTGTTCTTCAACGTGCTGCAGGGCATGTGGGTGAACATCGTCCGCGCGAAGGGGCAGGGCGTCGTCAGCCGCCACCGCCATCCGGCGCCGGTGACCGGCTACACGCTGGAAGGCACCTGGGGCTATCTGGAGCATGACTGGGTGGCGAAGCCCGGCACCTTCATCTACGAGCCGGCGGGCGAGACTCACACTCTGTACTGCAAGGGCGAGGCGGGCCACATGACGGTCCTGTTCCACAATTTCGGGCCGTTGATCTACATCGACGAGAACGGCCAGCAGACCGGCTACGAGGACGTCTTCACGCGGCTCGAGAAGTACAAGGCGCATTGCCGCCAATCCGGCCTGGGCGAGGACTTCGTCCGCCGCCTGATTCGGTAGTCCCGGCGGCCCCGCCGCCTATGCCGACCGCGCGGCCAGTCTTCGCGCCATCACCACGATCAACACCCCCGGCGCGGCGAAGGCAGCCGCCAGCACGGTGAGCTGGCCATGGCCCATGCCCAGCATGCCCCCGCCCGGCGCCGCCAGCACCAGCCCGCCGATGATCATCAGCACCCGCGCCAGCCAGCCGATCGCGTTTCGCGGCACGGTTCCCGCGAGCATGAGATAGCCCTGCAGCCCGCTCGCCAGCAACAGCACGCCGGTGAAGGCGGTGGCCAGCACGACCAGTATCTCGCTCGTCTCCCCCTGCAGCAGCAGCGCCGGGTTGAAGACGAAGAAGAACGGGATGAAGTAGATGATCGTGCCGAGCCGCATGGCCTCGAAGCCTGTCTCCATGGGCCGGGCGTTGGCCACCGAAGCGGCCGCGAAGGCGGCCAGCGCCACCGGCGGCGTGATGAAGCTCAGCATACCCCAGTAGAGCATGAACATGTGCACCGGCATGGGGTCCAGTCCGGCGCGGATCAACGCCGGGGCGAGGATGATGGCGAGGAAGATGTAGGCCGCCGTCACCGTCATGCCGATGCCCAGGATGAAGCTGGTCAGCGCGCCCATCAGCAGCAGGATGAAGACGTTGTTGCCGGCGATGTAGACGAGATCGTTGGTCACGGAGCCCGCCATGCCGGTACCCACCACGGCGCCGACGATCAGGCCGATCGCCGCCAGGATGCCGGCGAGTTCCGCCAGCAGGAAGATGGTCGCCTGCAGGAACTTGTAGAATTTCGTCCAGTCCATGCGGTGCCTGGCGCTGAACTGGTTGAGGATCAGCAGCAGCGCGGTCGCGTAGAACGGCGCGCGCGCCTCCTGCAGCAGAAAGACCAGCATGAAGACCAGCACGGCGAAGGCGAAGATGTAGTACCAGCCATCTTTCAGCACATCGAGGATGTGGGGCATCTCGTGCTTCGGCAGGCCCTGGATCTTGTTGCGCGCCGCGTAGCTGTCGATCTGCACGAACAGGCCGAAGTAGTACAGCAGAGACGGTACGATTGCCGCGACCGCGACGTCGACATAGCGGACCTGGAGGAAGTCGGCCATCACGAAGGCCGTCGCGCCCATGATCGGCGGCATCAGTACGCCGCCCGTGGAGGCGCAGGCCTCGATGCCGCCGGCGTACTTGGCCGAGAAGCCGATCCTGCGCATGGCCGGAATGGTCAGGGTGCCGGTGGTGAGCACGTTGGTGATCGGGCCGCCCGACATGGAGCCGAACAGGCCGGACGAGAAGATCGCCACCTTCGCCGGGCCGCCGCGGACATGGCCGAGCAGGGCGAAGGCGAAGTTGATGAAGAAGAGCCCCGCGCCGGTGTAGACCAGCGCCATGCCGAAGGCGAGGAAACCGAACACCAGCAGGCCGAAGGCCCGCATCGGAATGCCCAGCAGGCTCTCGATGGAATAGACGTGGAAGGCCGCGGTATCCAGGAAGCCCATGGGCGCGCCCTGGATCACCTGCGGCACCTGGTCGGCGACCAGCGGGTAGAGCGAGATCAGCAGCACGATGGTGAAGATCGGCCAGCCGCCGGTGCGGCGACCGGCCTCGATGACCAGCGCCCAGACCAGAACGGCCATCCACTGCGCCCATTCGGGGGCGACGTATTCCCAGGCCTGCTCCTGGATCTGCAGCGAGTTGGCCAGCAGGTAGAAGGTGACGCCGAGCGCCAGCAGGGCGGGGATGACGTCGTAGAGCGGCACCCGGTCGCGCCGCTGGCTGCCATAGGTCGGGAAGACGATGTAGACCGTCGCCAGCATCAGCCCGACAAGAGCATAGAGGTATTCGTTGACCAGCAGCGTGTAACCGATCTTGCCCTCGCCGCCGAGGAACTGCCAGATCTCGTTCAGCCGCGAGTCCAGCTTGAAGATCTGGTAGATCGACAGGAAGATCGCCAGGCTGCCGATGATGGTGACGACCACCTGCCAGAACGGATTAAGCGTTCGGGTCCGCTTCAGGTCGACATCGGGAATGTCGTCTTCCTTGACTGCCATCTTCTGGTCGCTCATCGGGCGGACTCCGGGCGTGCGATCACCGTTCGGGTTGTGCCGCGCACCGCGGCGGAAGGGCGATCGGTCGCGAATTCAATGATTTGTCGCGGAACCGGCGCCGGTCCCCGCGCCGTGACGGCGGGAACCGGCGTTCGGCGTTCAGGCGGTCACCACTCGTAGAAGATGACCGTCATGCCGGCGGCTTCCAGCGCGTCGGCGCGCGCCTTCATCCAGCCCTTGTTGAAGGCTTCGTCATCCTCCGGGGCGTCCTTGACATAGGTCGCCCACGCGGTCCGGAGCACGTCCTGACGCTTCAGGCTGCCCGCCTGGATCTCGTCCTGACCCTCCGGCCACACGCCGACCTCCTTGAAGTACTTGATCGCGCCCTCGTGGTACGGCAGAAGCTTGTGGAACTGCTGGTTCTCCATGGCCCAGCCGGCGGCGCCCGGCGCGGTGTCCTTGAAGGTGTCGAAGTGCGTGTCCATCGCCTTGACGATGCTGTAGGAGGTTTCGGCCTCGACGTCCGGGTTGGATACAAGGATCGGGTAGGGGGTATTGGCCATCCACTGGCCGCCCTCGGCCATGCCGGTGCCGACGGTGGCGAAGGTCGGCAGGTACCAGGGCACGACAGCGTTCAGGCGCTCCCAGCACTGCGGATCGTTCGGCACCACCGGATAGTGGATGCCGCGCGGGCTGGCTTCGATCTTCTTGTTCAGCGCCGAGAACGTGGCGTTGTTCAGTGCGTCGACCTCGTCGTTGATGAAGCCGTCGACCGCCGGCCCGTGGCCGCCGAACTCGACCTTCTCGACGTCGTCCCAGCCGACGCCGAAGCAGGCCATCATGGCCTCGACCGCCTTGTTCAGCGCCGGCGCGCCGCGGATCCAGGCGACGCGCTTGCCCTTGATCTGGTCCATCGTCTCGATCGACTTGTCGCCCGGCGTGACCATGCCGACCGCGGCGCCCTTGCCGATGGCCAGCAGGTGAATGCGCAGCGGCTGCGGCCCCCAGTCCCGCGTGCCGAAGGTGAACACGCCTTCCTGGGCGTAGACCGAATCCGAACCCGTCGCCGTGAACTGCGCGCGGCCCGCCTTGACGGGGCCGAGGCGGGAGACGTCGTTCTTGCCCGGGAGGACGCGGACATTGGTGCCGTAGTTGTTCTTCAGGATCGAGCCGAGGCCGACCATCTGGCTGTAGCCCGACGAGCCGACGTCATAGGCGGTGACCACCAGCGTGCCCGGCAGCTTGATGTCGTCGGCCGTGGCCGCAGACGTGGCGAACCCTGCGGCCGCCAGGGCGCCGACGGCCCAGGCGCAGTTTCTCATAAAGGACATGTCATCCTCCCCTTTTCCCTGTTGCGGTGCGTTGTTTGTTTCTGATGCCCGCTGAAGGAATGTTAGATGACGCCGGGGCAATCGGACAACTGGGAATAGACGAAATCGCTCAGCGCTCGTCCAGCCGCTTCTCGTAACGCCGGACGCGCAGCGGAAAGCTGCTCTCTCCTGCGCCGGTCTCGACCTGTTCGATTTCCGTTCGGGCCACATGCCAGCCGTGCTTCTCGTAGAACCGGGCCGCCCAATCGTTGCCCACTGCGCAGGCCAGCCAGGCCGTTCTCACGCCTGCACGCCGCAGGCCCGTCTCCCCGTCGGCCAGCAGGGCGGCGGCGGCCCCGGTCCCCCGCGCATCGGCCCGGACGAAGATCTGGTGCAGTTCGTCGTCCTTCAGCGTGCGGAAACCGACCGGTTCGGCGCCCGCGCAGGCGACCCGGGTATTCGCCAGCATCCGGGCGATCCGCGACTGGAAACTCTCCAGGCTGCGCAGCCGGGTCAGCGGCGGCGGCACGCAGGGGGCATGGCTCTCATGCCAGGCGTCGTGCCAGAGAAGGCCGAGAAGGCCCGCTTCGTCGGGCCGGGCGTCGCGAATTGCGTGCATGGGCGCTCCATCAACCTTTCAGGGCGTCGGCGTGAATCCGATGCTAGGGTGACGAGGCAATCGGGGAGGATCAATGCCATGACTCTGGCCCAACATCGCGAAATCCAAACTGAACAGCCCGAAATCCGGCAGGTCACGCCGGGCGTCGGCGCGGAAGTGCGCGGTGTCGACCTGGGCGCGGACCTTGCAGAGGCGACCATCGCCCGGCTGCGCGCGGCGCTGATCGAGCACGGGGTCCTGTTCTTCCGGGATCAGCCGATCACGCCCGACCGGCAGGTGGCGTTCGCGCGCCGCTTCGGTCACGTGCCGAAGGTGCCGGATTCCATGTTTCTGGTGCACGAGGCCAATCCTTTCGTTTCGGTGCTGGCGAACGACGCCGACCGGCCGCCGACGGTCAACAACTGGCATTCCGACTACTCCTTTGCGGCGGAGCCGGATTTCGCCTCGGTACTGCGTTCGGTCGTGGTGCCCGACTGCGGCGGCGACACCGTCTGGGCCGGCATGTTCGCCGCCTGGGAGGGCCTGCCGGATCGCATGCAGCACTACCTGGATGGACTGACCGCCACCCACGATTTCATGAAGCTCTACGAACGGCCGGTGAAGAAGCGGCTGTGGGAGGGCGAGCGCGGGCAGCTGATGGAGGCAGCGCGGCGGCAGTTCCCGCCGGTCAGCCATCCCGTGGTCCGGGCCCATCCCGAGAGCGGGCGCAAGGCGCTGTTCGTCAACGAAAGCTTCACCCGCCACATCGACGGCATGTCGGAGAGCGAGAGCCGGCATCTGCTGGCCTGCCTGTTCGAGCACTGCAAGGCGCCGGAGTTCCAGGTGCGCTTTCGCTGGAGTCCGGACTGTGTCGCCATGTGGGACAATCGCTCCACGATCCACTATGCCGTCGCCGACTTCCATCCGGCGCGCCGGCTGATGCATCGCGTCACCGTGCTGGAGCGTCCGCGCGCCGGCGATCAGGACTGACAGGGGGAAACCGGGGCGGTGAGGGGCAAGGCGACGGCCATCGGTCTGCTGTGCGTCGCCGAGATCGCGGCGCTGAGCGTGTGGTTCACGGGAGCGGCGACGCTGCCGGCGATTCGCGCCGAAACACAGATCAGCGATCTGCAGGCCTCGCTCTATTCCTCCATGCTCTCGGTCGGGTTTGTCGTCGGCACCCTGACCAGTGCGATCCTGGGTCTCGCCGACCGCTGGCGGCCGCAGTATTTCTTCTGCGGCGCAGCGCTGCTTGCCGGCGCCGCCAACGCGGCGGTTGCCTTCCTCGACCCGGCCTCGCCGCTGGTGCCGGTTCTGCGGCTGACGATCGGGGCGAGTCTCGCCGGTTGCTATCCCGTCGGCATGAAGATGGTTTCGACCTGGGCGAAGGGCGACATGGGCCTGCTGGTCGGCATCCTGGTCGGCGCATTGACGCTGGGCTCGGGCGCGCCGCACCTCAGCCAGGCCTTCCTGCAGGGCCTGGACTGGCGGGTGACCCTCTATGTCAGTTCCGCCGCCTGCGTGCTGGCCGCCGCCCTCGTGCTGCTGGTGCGGCTGGGGCCGAACGCGCTGCCTGCAGCGGCGTTCCGGCCTGCCGCCGTGCTGGAGGGCTGGCGCAGCCGGGCGCTCAGGCTCGCCAATTTCGGCTATTTTGGCCATATGTGGGAACTCTACGCCGTCTGGGGCTGGATCGCGGTCTTCCTGCACGCCTCCTTCAGCGCCTGGTATGGTGAGGGCGATCCGCGGGCGGGCTATCATGCTTCCCTGACGGCGTTCGGCGTGCTCGGCGCCGGCGCCATCGGGGCCATCGGCGCCGGCCTCGTGGCCGACCGGATCGGCCGCACCACGGTGACCATCGCCGCCATGGCGATGAGCGCCGCCTGCTGCATGACCGTTGGTTTCCTGTTCGGCGGTCCGCCCGGTCCGCTGATCGCGCTCTGCCTGTTCTGGGGCGTGGTGGTGATCGCCGATTCCGCGCAATTCTCCTCGGCGGTGATGGAACTGGCCGACCGGGAGCGCGTGGGCACCATGGTCACGGCCCAGACCTCGCTCGGCTTCCTGCTGACGCTGGCGCCGCTGCACCTGCTGCCGGAAGCGGCCGAACTCATGGGCTGGGAATGGGCGTTCTGGATCATCGCCGCGGGGCCGCTGCTCGGCTGCGTGGCGATGGCGCGGTTGCGTGCGCACCCCGATGCTGTGAGGATCGCGGGCGGGCGGCGATAGGCGTGGGACGTGTCCCGGATACACGCGCTCTGGAAATCATGCCGCCAAAGATGCAGAGTGTGTCAGGGGTACAAAGGGAGATAACACCATGAAACGAATGCTTCCGCTTGTTTTCGCCGCCGCAATGGCCAGTGGCGCGGCGGTCGCCGACGACGTGAAGGTCGGCATGCTGCAGGGCTTCACCGGCCCGACGGAGTCGCTCGTCAAGCCCATGGCGATGGGCGGCGAACTCGCCATTCAGGAAGTCTCCGACAGCGGGATGTTCCTCGGCGGCCGCAAGGTCGTCTCCGTCCGCGGCGACAGCACCTGCATCGATGCCGCCGCCGCGACGGCCGCGGCCGAACGCCTGATCACCTCGGAAGGCGTGGTCGGCATTGTCGGCGCGACCTGTTCCGGCGCCACCACGGCGGTGCTCAACAACGTCGTGCGCGCCAACGGTATCGTCATGATCTCGCCGTCGGCGACGTCGCCGGCGCTGTCGACGATCGAGGATGACGGGTACTTCTTCCGCACCGCGCCGTCCGATGCGCGGCAGGGTGAGATCATCGCCAAGATCCTGTCCGACAAGGGCATCAAGAATGCGGCCCTGACCTACACCAACAACGACTACGGCAAGGGCCTGGCGGATTCCATCCAGTCCTCCTTCGAGAGCATGGGCGGCAACATCACCGCTGTCGCTTCGCACGAGGACGGCAAGGCCGACTACTCGGCCGAGGTCGCGACGCTGGCGTCCGCGGGCGGCGAACTGCTGATCGTCGCCGGCTATCTGGACCAGGGCGGCAAGGGCATGATTCAGGCCGCGCTGGATACGGGCGCCTTCGATACCTTCATGCTGCCTGACGGCATGGTCGGCGAATCGCTCACCGACAATTTCGGCACCGGGATCGACGGCTCCATCGGCACCAACCCCGGCACTGACAGCCCGGGCGCCGACATGCTCGCGAAGATGAGCGAGGGCAAGGGCTTCAAGGGCGACGACCCCTATGTGCCGGAAGCCTACGACGCCTCGGCGATCCTGCTGCTGGCGATGCAGTCGGCGGGCTCCACCGACAGCTCGGTCTACAAGGACCACGTCACGAAGGTCGCCAACGCGCCGGGCGAGAAGATCTATCCGGGCGAACTGAAGAAGGCTCTGCAGATCCTGGCCGACGGCGGCGACATCGACTATGTCGGCGCCGGCGCGGTCGAACTGATCGGCCCCGGCGAGGCGGCCGGCAGCTTCCGCGAGTCGGTCGTCAAGGACGGCGCGTTCACCACGGTCAAGTACCACTGATCCGCCAACACCCGAACGGGACGGGGAAGCGGCCGGGACGATCCCGGCCGCTTCTTTCCCGGCTTCAGAACCCATGATCACCGTCAGGAACGTCACCAAGCACTTCGGCGGCATTCACGCCGTCGACGGCGTGACGCTGGATATCGCCCGGGGCTCGATCACCGGCCTCATCGGTCCGAACGGGGCGGGCAAGACCACGTTGTTCAACATCATCGCCGGCGTTTTCCCGCCCTCCTCGGGCCAGATCCTGCTGGACGGCGAGGACGTGACCGAACTGCAGTCGCACGAACTGTTCCACAAGGGCCTGCTGCGCACCTTCCAGATCGCGCACGAGTTCGCCACCCTGACGGTGCTGGAGAACCTGATGGTGGTGCCGGACCAACAGCCCGGCGAACAGCTTCGCCACGCCTGGTTCGACTACCGCCGCGTCCGCGAGGTCGAGGCGCGCGTCGCCGAGCGCGCCCGCGAAGTGCTCGACTTCCTGCAGATTTCGCATCTGGAAAACGAACTCGCGGGCAACCTTTCGGGCGGCCAGAAGAAGCTGCTGGAACTGGGCCGCACGATGATGGTCGACGCCAAGATCGTGCTCCTCGACGAAGTCGGCGCCGGCGTCAACCGCACGCTGCTGAACACCATCGCCACCTCGATCCAGCGCCTGAACGAGGAGCGCGGATATACCTTCTGCATGATCGAGCACGACATGGACTTCATCGCCCGGCTCTGCGATCCGGTGATCGTCATGGCGGAGGGGCGGCTGCTGATGCAGGGCACGATCGACGAGGTGAAGAACGACGAAGAGGTCATCGAGGCCTATCTCGGCACCGGCCGCAAGCACGAGCGGCAGGCAACGTCATGAGTTTCCTTTCCGCGACCGGCATGACCGGCGGATATGGCAACGGCCCCGACATCATCGAGGACTGCGACATCATCGTCGACAAGGGCGAGATCGCCGTCGTGGTCGGACCGAACGGCGCCGGCAAGTCGACGGCCATGAAGGCGATCTTCGGCATGCTGAACCTGCGCAAGGGCGCGGTGGTGCTCGATGGCCTGGACATCACGCGGATGGCGCCGCAGGAGCGTGTGCGCCAAGGCATGGGTTTCGTGCCCCAGAACCGCAATGTTTTCGTCTCCATGACGGTCGAGGAGAACCTGGAGATGGGGGCCTTCATCCGCGACGACGAATACGGCGAGACCATGGAACGGGTCTACGAGCTGTTCCCGGTGCTGCGCGAGAAGCGGAACCAGCCCGCGGGCGAACTCTCCGGCGGCCAGCGCCAGCAGGTTGCGGTGGGCCGGGCGCTGATGACCGCCCCGAAGCTGCTGATGCTCGACGAACCGACGGCGGGCGTCTCGCCCATCGTCATGGACGAACTGTTCGACCGTATCCTCGAGATCGCCCGGACCGGCATCGCCATCCTGATGGTGGAACAGAATGCCCGCCAGGCGCTGGAGATCGCCGACCACGGCTTCGTGCTGGTGCAGGGCCAGAACCGTTTCACGGACACCGGCGAGGCGCTGCTCGCCAACGAGGAAGTCCGTCGTTCGTTCCTGGGGGGCTGAATGGACGTTCTCAACGCCCTCGCGCTGATCACCAATTTCGTCCTGGTGCCGGCCATCGCCTACGGCGCGCAGCTTTCGCTCGGCGCGCTCGGCGTGACGCTGATCTTCGGCATCCTGCGCTTTGCCAACTTCTCCCATGGCGAGATGATGTCCTGGGGGGCCATGTCGACCATTCTCGCCACCTGGTGGATGCAGGCGCAGGGGATCGGCATCGCGCCCTTTCCGACGGCGCTGCTGGCCCTGCCCATCGGCATCGCCAGCACGATCCTGATGGCGCTGGCCGCCAACCGCTTCGTGTTCCGCTTCTATCATCGCCAGCATTCCAACCCGATCGTCTTCGCCATCGTCTCGGTCGGCGTGATGTTCGTGCTGGCCGGTCTGATCCGCATCATCATCGGCCCGGACGACCAGACCTTCACTGATGGCGCGCGTTTCATCTTCACCGCAGGCGATTTCCGGCAGGTCACCGGCCTCAGGGAAGGCATCGCACTGAAGCAGACGCAGGTGCTCACGGTCGTGGTCGCCGTCGCCGTGATGGCTGCGCTGTTCTGGTTCCTGCAGAAGACCCGGGCCGGCAAGGCCATGCGCGCCTACTCCGACGACGAGGATCTGGCGCTGCTTTCGGGCGTGGATCCGGATCGCGTGGTCATGATCGCCTGGATCATCACCGCGACCCTCGCGGCGATTGCCGGCACCCTCTACGGCCTGGACAAGACCTACAAGCCGTTCATCTTCCTGCAGATCCTGCTGCCGATCTTCGCGGCCACCATCCTGGGCGGCATCGGCCAGCCGGTGGGCGCCATCCTCGGCGGCTTCGTCGTCGCCTTCTCCGAGGTCATGGTCACCTACGCCTTCAAGAAGTTCCTGGGCTATCTCGGCCCCGAGGACTGGGCGCCGGAGGGTCTCGTGCAGCTCCTGTCGACGGAGTACAAGTTCGCCGTCTCCTTCATCATCCTCGTGGCGGTGCTGCTGATCCGGCCGACCGGAATCATCCGCGGGAAGGTGATCTGATGATGACCCGGAAGCTCTTTCTCTTCGGCGCGATGGCGCTGCTGCTGATCTTCGTCGGCTTCTACCAGAGCTGGAACGTCGCGCTGGGCATCGTGAACCTGTGCCTGATCTCGTCGATCATGGCGCTCGGCGTGAACATGCAGTGGGGCTATGCCGGCCTGTTCAACGTCGGCATCATGGGCTTCACAGCGCTTGGCGGTCTGACCGCGGTGCTTGTGTCCATGCCGCCGGTCGACGCCGCCTGGGCGGCGGGCGGTACCGACATCCTGCTGGCGGCCCTCAGCCTGGCCGCCACGGTGGTCGCCATCATCGTCGCACGGCGCCTGACGCCACGGACGATGCGGCTGCCGGTCACCATCGTGCTGATGATCGCCGGCTATTTCCTGATCTCGGAGTTCTTCGTGCCGGCGGCGCGCCAGATCGAGGCCGTCGATTCGGCCCAGACCGGCTATCTCGGCGGCATGGGGCTGCCGATCGTGCTGGCCTGGCCGCTGGGCGGGCTGGTGGCGGCCGGCGCGGCATGGTTCATCGGCAAGATCGCGCTCGGCCTCAGGGCCGACTATCTCGCCATCGCCACGCTGGGCATTTCAGAGATCATCATCGCTGTCATCAAGTACGAGGAATGGCTGACCCGCGGCGTGAAGAACGTCACCGGCCTGCCGCGGCCGGTGCCCTACGAGGTCGTGCTGGTGCAGCAGCCATGGTTCATCGGTCTCGCCGACTGGCTGGACGCCCCGGATCTCTCGGATCTCGCAGGACTGTTCGTCAAGCTCTGCTACGCGGCGCTGTTCCTGCTGGTGCTGGCGATCGTCATGTGGTTCGCGGAGCGGGCGCTGCGTTCGCCCTGGGGGCGGATGATGCGGGCGATCCGCGACAACCGCGAAGCCGCTGCCGCGATGGGCAAGGACGTCACGGGTCGCCACCTGCAGGTGTTCGTCCTGGGCTGCGCCACCTGCGGCATCGCCGGCGCCATGCTGACCACCCTGGACGGCCAGCTCACGCCGACCAGCTACATTCCGCTGCGCTTCACCTTTCTGATCTGGGTGATGGTCATTCTCGGCGGGTCGGGCAACAACTGGGGCGCGGTCCTCGGCGGTTTCGTGATCTGGTTCCTGTGGGTCGAGGCGGAGCCGCTCGGCAACTGGTTCATGCAGACCATTACCCTGCCCATGGCCGACGATTCCTTCCTGTCGCAGCACCTGGTCGCCGGCGCCGCCTACACGCGCTATCTGCTGATGGGGGCCATCCTGCTGCTGGTAATGCGATTCGCGCCAAAGGGGCTGATACCGGAGCGGCACTGAGGCGGCCCGCCGGGCGAAGGGGCGGGGCTACTTCCTGCCGAGGCCGATGCGGCGGGCGAACTCGGACCGTTGCCGCGCGTAGTTCGGCGCCACCATGGGATAGTCCGGCGGCAGGTTCCACCTGGCGCGATAATCGTCCGGCGTCATGTCGTATCTGGCCCGAAGATAGCGCTTCAGCATCTTCAGCTTCTTGCCGTCTTCCAGACACACCAGATGGTCGGGCGTGATGGAACGCTTGATCGGCACCGCTGGTTCCGGAGGTGCAATATTCCGGTCGTCGGCAGGCTGCATCAATGCACTGAGCGCAGACCGGACGGTCACAATCACCGTGTGCACATCGCCCGGCGCTACCTGATTATTGGCCAGATAGGCGGCCGAGATGCTGGACGTCATGCGAAGCAGGCTCCGGGCCTCCGTCTGTTCGTCGCTCTCTGCTCGGTCCACGGTCATTTCCCCATTCTGTTCCGGTTGATATTGCAACATTTTCATAACGGTAAGATAGCGTTATGGCTCGATCAATCGCTTTATGCGCTAACTGACCATGTGCTCGGCTATCGGCGCGAGTGGTGTTCCGGCGGCCCGGAATGGCCGGTCAATGCGTCGCATCGGCGTGGGCGGCCGCGCGTGCCGCTTCGCATTTCTCCACAAGATGTGGTATGCCCCTGGCCTTGTTCCCGGAAACGGATGGAAGGCGCATGGTTACCGTCGTCATGGCAGCGGATCACGCCGGCTTCGAGATGAAGGAGGCGCTGAAGACGGACGTCGAGGCGCTCGGGCACAGGGTGCTCGACGTCGGAACCGACAGCGCCGATTCCGTCGACTATCCGGACTTCGGATGGCGGCTGGCGGCCGCCATCCGCGATGGCCGGGCCGAACGCGGCATTCTGGTCTGCGGCACCGGCATCGGCATATCCATGGCCGCCAACCGCGAGCCGAAGGTCCGCGCCGCCGCAGTCAGTGACGCGACGTCGGCCCGGCTCACGCGGCTGCACAATGACGCCAACGTGCTCGCGCTCGGCGCGCGGGTCATCGGCATAGAAACGGCCCGGGATTGCGTGCGCATCTTCTTCGAGACGGAATTCGAGGGTGGACGGCATCAGCGCCGGGTCGACAAACTGGGCCTCGCGGCCCAAGGCGATGAGGACAGGTAGAATGAGCATGGCTGAAGCAACCGACGCGGTGCGTGATTTCTGGTCGGCGGACCTGGAGCGCGACGATCCCGAACTGTTCGAGTCCTTCCGGCTGGAGATGGACCGTCAGCAGAACCAGATCGAGCTTATCGCCTCCGAGAACATTGCCAGCCCCGCGGTCATCAAGGCGATGGCGACGGTGTTCCAGAACAAGTACGCCGAAGGCTATCCGGGCCGGCGTTACTATGGCGGCTGCGAGTTCGTGGACATCGCCGAGCGGCTGGCGATCGAGCGGGCCTGCAAGCTGTTCGACTGCAGCTTCGCCAACGTTCAGCCCCATTCGGGCGCTCAGGCCAACCAGGCCGTCTTCATGGCGCTGCTGCAGCCGGGTGACACGGTCATGGGCATGTCGCTGGACGCCGGCGGGCACCTGACCCACGGGGCCGCGCCGAACCAGTCCGGCAAGTGGTTCAAGGCCGTTCAGTACGGCGTTCGGCGCGAGGATGCCCTGATCGACTTCGATCAAGTGGAGAAGCTGGCGAAGGAACACAGGCCGAAGCTGATCATCGCCGGCGGATCGGCCTATCCGCGCATCATCGACTTCAAGCGATTCAGGGAGATCGCCGACGAGGTCGGTGCCTGGCTGATGGTCGACATGGCGCATTTCGCCGGCCTGGTCGCCGGCGGGGTGCACCCGAACCCGCTGGACCATGCGCAGATCGTCACCTCGACGACCCACAAGACCCTGCGCTGCGCCCGCGGCGGGCTGATCCTCAGCCGCGACGAGGCGCTGGGCAAGAAGATCAACTCGGCCGTTTTTCCCGGACTTCAGGGCGGGCCGCTGATGCACGCCATCGCCGCCAAGGCGGCCGGCTTCGGCGAGGCGCTGAAGCCCGAGTTCCACGCCTACAGCCGCCAGGTCGTGGCCAACGCGAAGGCGCTTGCCGGGGCGCTGATGGAGCGGGGCTTCGACATCGTCTCGGGCGGTACCGACACGCATCTGATGCTGGTCGATCTGCGCTCCAAGGGCGTTACCGGCCGTGACGCCGAACGGACGATGGAAAACGCCTGGATGACCTGCAACAAGAATGGCGTGCCATTCGACCCGGAGAAGCCCATGGTTACGTCGGGCGTCCGGCTCGGCACGCCAGCGGGAACGACCCGCGGCTTCGGCGAAGCGGAGTTCCAGAAGGTCGGGCACCTGATCGCCGACGTTCTGGAGGCCTACGCCCAGTCCAACGGCGACAACGGGGCCGCGGAGGCGAAGGCGCGCGAAGAGGTCAAGCAGCTCTGTGGCCGGTTCCCGATCTATACGCAGGGCCTGTGACCACGGCCTGACCAGGGGGGATTGGGCATGCGCTGTCCGTACTGTCACAACGCCGACACGCAGGTGAAGGATTCGCGTCCCACCGAGGACAACACCGCGATCCGGCGCCGGCGCTTTTGTCCCAACTGCGGCGGCCGGTTCACCACGTTCGAGCGGATCCAGCTCCGCGAACTGACCGTGGTGAAGAAGAACGGCCAGCGCGTGCCCTTCGACCGCGACAAGGTCGCCCGCTCGATCGACATCGCCATCCGCAAGCGGCCCGTCGATCCCGAACGGGTCGAGCGGACCATCAACGCCATCGTGCGTCAGCTCGAGAGCTCAGGCGAATCGGAGATCCAGTCACAGACCATCGGCGAACTGATCATGCGGGCGCTCGCCAACCTGGACCAGGTCGCCTATGTCCGCTTCGCTTCGGTCTACAGGAACTTCCGCGAGGCCTCCGACTTCGAGGACTTCATCGGACGCGAACTTGGCCAGCGCGACGAAGTCCACGACTGAGGCCGACCGCCGCCACATGGCCCACGCGCTGATGCTGGCGCGGCGCGGACTGGGGCAGGTGGCGCCCAATCCGGCCGTTGGCTGCGTGCTGGTCGCGGACGGCCGCGTGATCGGCCGGGGCTGGACCCAACCCGGCGGCCGCCCGCATGCCGAAACGGAAGCGCTCGCCCGCGCCGGCGTGGCCGCCCGCGGTTCGACCGCCTATGTCACGCTGGAACCCTGCAGTCATCACGGCGTCACGCCGCCCTGCGCGGAGGCGCTGGCCGCGGCCGGTGTCGCCCGGGTCGTGATCGCCATGACCGATCCCGACGAGCGGGTGAATGGCCGTGGTGTGGAGATGCTGCGTGACGCGGGCGTCGAAGTGGTCACGGGCGTTCTGTCCGACCAGGCCGCCGCGCTCAACCGCGGCTTCGTCCTTCAACGGACGGCGAACCGCCCGATGGTCACGCTGAAGCTGGCGACGACGCTGGACGGGCGCATCGCCACCGGCGCCAAGGACGCGAAATGGATCACGGCGGGCGCCGCGCGGCAGCGGGGGCACCTGCTGCGCGCCAGTCACGATGCGATCCTGATCGGCGCCGGCACCGCCCTGGCCGACGATCCGGAACTGACCTGCCGGCTTCCGGGCCTGGCGCAGCGCAGCCCGGTGCGGGTGGTGCTCGATTCGCGGCTGTCGATCCCGCCATCGGGCCGGCTGGTGGACACCGCGGCGCAGACGCCGCTCTATGTCTTCTGCGGCATGGAGGCGGACCCGGCGCGCGCCGCGGCGCTGGAAGCCAGGGGTGCGCGCCTGTTCCGCTTCGATGTTTCGGCGAGCGGGGTGCCCGCGCCGGGCGACGTTCTGCGGTCGCTGGCGGAGGCGGGGATCACGCGTCTGCTGATCGAGGGCGGAGCGCGGGTCGCCGCCGCCTTCGTGGCCGCCGACCTGGTCGACGAACTGGCGTGGTTCCGCGCTGCGACGCTGATCGGGGGCGACGGTCTGCCGGCGATCGGGGGCTTCGGGCTGGAGAAGCTGGCCGACGTTCCCAGGTTCCGCAGGGCGGCCATCGCGCATTTCGGCGACGACGTGCTGGAAACCTATCTGCGGGAACCTTAAAAGGACGCCATGTTCACCGGCATCATCACCGACATCGGCCGCATCGTCTCCGTCGAGGCGCGCGGTGACATGCGCATCCGGATCGCCACGGCCTATGATACGGCCAGCATCGAAATGGGCGCGTCCATCGCCTGTCACGGCGTCTGCCTGACGGTCGTCGACAAGGGGCCGCGCTGGTTCGACGTCGATGTCTCCCGGGAAACGCTTGACCGCACGGCCATCGGTTCGCTGGGCGAGGGCGCACGGATCAATCTGGAACGATCCCTGCGCGTCGGCGACGAGCTGGGCGGCCACATCGTCAGCGGTCATGTCGACGGTCTGTCGCGGGTCCGGGAAATCGAGCCGGTGGGCGACAGCCGACGCTTCGTCTTCGAACTGCCGAAGGAACTCGCCCGCCATGTCGCGGAGAAGGGCTCGGTGGCGCTCAACGGCGCGTCACTGACCGTGAATGCGGTCGGCGAAGACAGCTTCGAGATCAACATCATTCCGCACACACAGGAGCGGACGACCTTCGGCGAAATCCAGGTCGGCGACCCTGTGAACATGGAAATCGACATCCTGTCGCGCTATGTGGCGCGGCTCAGGGACACCGACGGCTAGGGATCTGAATGACTTCGGAATTCACACGCTACCTTTCGTCCATCGAGGACGTGGTCGAGGACGCCCGCAACGGCAAGATGGTCATCCTGGTCGACGACGAGGACCGGGAGAACGAGGGGGATCTCTACATTCCCGCTCAGTTCGCGACGCCGCAGGCGATCAACTTCATGGCCAAGTACGGCCGCGGCCTGATCTGCCTGTCCATGAACCAGGAACGGATCGAGCAGCTCGGCCTGGACCTGATGAGCAAGAACAATCAGGCGCGCCACCAGACGGCCTTCACTGTCTCGATCGAGGCGCGCGAAGGCATCTCGACAGGCATCTCGGCCCAGGACCGCGCGCACACCATCCAGACCGCGATCGACCTGACCAAGGGGCCGGAGGATATCGTCACGCCCGGCCACGTCTTCCCGCTGGTCGCCAAGAGCGGCGGCGTCCTGCAGCGCGCCGGCCACACGGAAGCCGCAGTCGACATCGCGCGGATGGCGGGCTTGCGCCAGGCCGGCGTGATCTGCGAGATCATGAACGACGACGGCACCATGGCCCGCATGCCGGATCTGGTGAAGTTCGCCCAGTTCCACAATCTCAAGATCGCCACCATCGCCGACCTGATCGCCTACCGGCGGCGCTTCGACAAGCTGGTCGCGCGTTCCCATGAGTCCGTGGTGAAGAGCGAACTGGGCGGCGAGTTCCGGCTGGTGGTATTCGACTCCGAGGTTTCCTACGCGGAGAGCCTGGCGCTCATCAAGGGCGACATCTCCGGCGAGGAACCGGTGCTGGTGCGGATGCACGGCTACGATCCCTTGCCCGACCTGTTCCATGAAACCGGGGGCAAGGCGGGCCGGCTGCAGCAGGCCATGCGGCAGATTGCGAAGGAAGGCCGGGGGGTCCTGGTCTTCCTGCGCCAGGCGCGGGAAATGCGGATTTCGGAGTTCCTGCAGGCCCAGGAGCAGAACAACCTGGAAAAGCTGATGGACCTCCGCGACTACGGCATCGGCGCCCAGATTCTCACGGACCTTGGTGTACGCAAGATGGTCCTGCTGACCAATTCGCCCAAGCACGTCATCGGCCTGGAAGGCTACAATCTGGAAATCGTGGGCACCCGCCCGCTTCAGGAGGACTGAGGGCATGGCGCGCGCGCAAATCCTGCTGGTGGAAGCCCGGTACTACGAAGACATCTCCGACGGCCTGGCCGAAGGCGCCATCGCCGCACTCGAGAAGGCCGGCGCCGCCTATGACCGGATCGTAGTGCCCGGCGCGCTGGAAGTCCCCGGCGCCATCGCCATGGCCGAGGACGCGGTGCAACAGGGCACGCGCTCCTATGAGGGTTACGTGGCGCTGGGCTGCGTCATCCGGGGCGAGACCTCGCATTACGACATCGTGGCCGGCGAGTCGGCCCGGGCGCTGATGGATCTGACCGTCTATGACGGCGTTTCCATCGGCAACGGCATCCTGACGGTCGAGAATCACGATCAGGCCTGGGCGCGGGCCGACCCGAAGGGCAAGGACAAGGGCGGGGATGCCGCCCGGGCCGTGCTGCGGATGATCGAACTCGGCCAGCAGTTCGCGGAAGAGGAATGACCCGGCGCAAGGCCAGCGGCGGCAGCCAGGCGCGGCGTCAGCGCAGCGCCGCCCGCATGCACGCCGTGCAGGCGACCTATCAGCTCGACCTCAACGAGGACGATGCCGCGACCGTCATTGCCGAGTTCCAGGCGCATCGTCTGGGTCACGACCTGGACGGCGAGCCCCTGGTCAGCGCAGACCGGGACTTCTTCCAGGACCTTGTGGCCGGAAGCCACGACCGTCGGTTGGAACTGGACCGGATGATCGAAGGCGCGCTCAGCCTGGACTACGATCTCGACCGGCTGGAGACGCTGCTCAGGGCGCTGCTCAGGGTTGCCGGCTATGAGCTGCTGGCCCGCATCGATGTGCCCGCGCGCGTGGTCATCGACGAATATGTGGACCTCTCCCACGCCTTCTTCAGCGGCGCCGAGCCGTCCCTGGTCAACGCGGTGCTGGATCGGCTGGCGCGGCGTATCAGACGGGATGAACTGGCCGCCGGCCGGGGCGGATGAGCCGAAGCGGCGAATTCGAGATCATCGAGCGTCTGCTCGCCCCCCTGGCCGGCGAGGGCGCCTTCTCTCTCTCCGACGACGCCGCCGTTCTGCCGGAACTTTCGCATGGCGAAGCCTGGGTCGCGACGAAGGACGCCATGGTCGCCGGCGTCCACTTCCTGGCCGACGATCCGCCCGATCTGATCGCCCGCAAGCTGGTGCGGGTCAATCTCTCGGACCTTGCGGCGATGGGGGCGTCGCCGATGGGCTATCTGCTGGCCTTCGCTCTCTCGCCCGATTGTGACGACGACTGGCTGGAGGCCTTCGTCGCCGGTCTCGCCGAGGACCAGCGGATTTTCGGCATCGCGCTATATGGCGGAGATACAGTCTCGACGCCGGGTCCGGTGACGCTCTCGCTGACGGCACTGGGCCGGGTCGAGCGTGGGCGGGAACTGCGCCGCAACGGCGCCCGGGCCGGCGACGCGGTCTACGTCTCCGGCAGCGTCGGTGACGCCGCGCTGGGGCTGAAATGCCTTCAGGAGGAGCTGGCGGTAAGCGCCGGCTACCGGAAGACCCTGGTGGACCGCTATCGTCTGCCGGAGGCGCGGGTCCGGCTGGGGCCGGCGCTGATCGGATCCGCCACGGCCTGTCAGGACGTCTCCGACGGACTTGCCGCCGATCTGGGCCACATCGCCCGCCGGTCCGGGGCCGGCATGGAGATCGAGGCCGATCTCGTGCCGATATCCCAGGCGGCGCGCGCGGCGATCGCCGCCGGCAGCGGCCTGGAGACCCTGCCTTTCACCGGCGGGGACGACTATGAGCTGGTCTTCACCGCGCCGGTCGACGCGGTGCTGCCTGACGTGGGTGTTCCCCTGACGCGCATTGGCCGTGTCGTGGCCGGCGATGGTGTAAGATTTATGTCCCGTGGGGGTGAGATATCGTTGAGGCAGGCAGGCTGGCGGCATTTCTGATCCCATGGTCGACAACATTCTGGAATCGGAGCGCCCCGAAGGGCTGAGCCGGCAGTGGGCGGTCGCCGCACTGATCACGATCGCGCTCGCGGTCATCGCTGCCGCGCTGTTCGTCGGACTCCGCGGCTTTGCGGTCGGTCAACAGTTCTCGCTTGCCGAGGCAGAACGGCAGGAGGGACGTCTCTTCCTGCAGCGTCTGGATGTCGGTTCCTGGGAGCGCCCGCCGCTGCATGTTCTCGACGCGGCGCGCTACGGCTCGTCGGGGACGGCCACCGAGTTCTACATCAACGGCCGGCGCGTCGCCGATGGGCGGGTCAGCAAGGGACCGCTCAGTGAGGGCGCGCGGCCGGGCTATCTGCATACCGGCGTCCAGAACTTCTATTTCACCCTGGGGCCCGAGCCGCCCGCCAACCCGCTGCTGGAGGCCCGGTTTCTCGTTCGGCTCGACCGGGAGGTGATGATCGCGACGGTTGCGGCGGCGGCGCTGTTGCTGACCGGCGGGCTGCTGTTGCTGGCGCCCGGTTCCCGGGCGGCCCGCCGAGGCGTGGATGTCGTGCTGCTCGCGCTGGCCGTCGCCGCGGGCGCCACGGCATGGCTGGCGGTAGAGGGCGTGCGCTACCGGGAATCGATCGATCCGGCCGCCGTCCGGGCTCTCGCCCCGGTCGGCTATTTCTATCCCATCGAGCAGCCCTGGCCACTGTATGTCCCCTGGTCCGACAGGGGACGGGGCTTCGTCGCCGGCCAGCTGCTGGAGGACGGCTGGCCGGTTGGCGATCCCTTCGCCGGCACCGACGAGATCCGTGGGCAGGGCGGCGGCGCGCACTTCGTCGGCGGCGGCCTGTTGCGTTTCTCCACACCCGACAACAGCGATCCAGCCGCGAACGGGCGGCGCTACGAGGTCGAGCTGACGGCGTTGCTCAGCCCCTATGTGCCCGCGGCCTTCGCCGCGACGCTGCTGTTGTTGTCGCTCGCTGCCTACGCGGTCGGTCACGAAGGGATCGCCCGGCGGCTTGCGGTGCCCAGGCCGCGCACCGTCGCGATCGTCCTGCCTGCGGCGATCATGGCTGTCGTCGTCGGTTATCTGGGCTGGCTGGTGCGGATCGATCCGCTGCACATGTTCGCGCCGCCGGCTGCGCGGGATTACTTCGTCCCCGACGAGCAGTACCGGATGGCGGGCCTGGTACGAACCTGGCCCTACAAGGCGATCATCGTCGGCACCTCGATCAGCCAGAACTTCTATATGGAGGAGGCCGGCGAGATTCTCGGTCTGCCGACGCTGAACGCGACCATCGCCGGCTCCTACCCGGCCGAGCAGAGCGAACTGGCGCGCGCGGCACTGCGCGACCACGGCGCCGAGCGGGTGCTGTGGGAATACGAACTGGCGCGCTTCAACCTGGAGCCGGGGCGACTGCGCGACGGGACGTTCCCGTTCCATCTCTATGACGGCAACCCGCTGACCGATCTGGAGTACGGCTTCACCCTGCAGGCCTGGCTGGACGCCAATGCGGCCCGCACTGCGCGGCGGACGGGAGACGTCCAGGCGCTGGACGGCATCAACAAATGGGGGGAGCGGCGCGAGTTCGGCCCCCATCTGGTCGGCGAGGAATACTGCGCGCGGCAGGACCAGCCCGCGGGCGACATCGACGCGGTCGACATCCGGCAGAACATCCGCCTTTCGGTCCGGCCCCTGGTCGAGGATTTTCCGGAAACGGAGTTCGTCTTCTTCATCCCGGCCTATTCGGCCCTGATGCATGCCGATCCGGGCGGGCGGCTGGCCGATACCGAGTTCGCCGCGCGCATCCTCCACGAGGAACTTGCGGGGCTGTCCAATTACCGGCTGTTCGACTTCCAGGGCATCGTCCGCTTCGCAGGCGACCCGGAACTCTACCGCGACGCCTCGCACTACCACCCGACCGTCAACAGCTACATCCTGGAGGCGATCGCAGCCGGCAGGCATGTCGTCCCCCCCTGAGGCGCTCGATCTCCACGAGGCCGATCTGCGGGAGCGGCTGAAACGATCGATCGACGCCTTCCGCGCCGTGATGGACCCCTACTGCGACCGGCAGGCGGCGCGATGATCTTCAGTTCCGACCTGTTCCTGTTCGCCTTCCTGCCGCTGGCGCTGATCGGCGTGGTGCTCTCGCGACGGCTGTTCGGGGCCCAGCTCTACTGGATCGTCGCCGTGTCGCTGTTCTTCTACGGCTTCTGGAAGCCGGTCTACCTGCCGCTGATCGTCGCCTCGATCCTGGTGAACTTCGCCCTCGGGCGGGCCATCGAACGCACCCGGTCGAAGGGTCTGACGGCGTTCGGTGTCGCGCTCAATCTGGCGGCGCTGGCCTGGTTCAAGTACGCCAACTTCATCGAGGAGAACATCGAATGGCTGAGCGGGGCGGACATTCCGCTGCCGGAGATCGTCCTGCCGCTCGCCATCTCGTTCTTCACCTTCCAGCAGATCTCCTACCTGGTGGACGCCCGCAACGGGCGTACGCACCATCACGACTTCATCCAGTATGCCGCCTTCGTCTCCTTCTTCCCGCAGCTCATCGCCGGACCGATCCTGCAGCAGAAGCGGACCATGCAGGAGTTCGCGGCGCCGAAGGCCTTCCGGATCACGGCGGAGGGGTTTTCATGGGGCCTGATGATCTTCATCGGGGGCATGGCCAAGAAGCTGCTGATCGCCGATCCCATGGGCACGGTGGCGACGCCGCTGTTCGACCAGGCGCTGACCCAGCCGCTGGCGCTGGAACAGGCATGGACGGCGGCGCTGGCCTACAGCTTCCAGCTCTATTTCGACTTCTCCGGCTATTCCGACATGGCCATCGGTATCGGGCTGATGGTCAGCATCCGTCTGCCGTTCAACTTCAACTCGCCCTACAGGGCGGTCAGCATCGCCGACTTCTGGCGGCGCTGGCACATCACCCTGTCGTCCTTCCTTCGCGACTATCTCTACGTTCCGCTGGGCGGCAACCGGATCGGACCGTGGCGCACCTATCTCAACCTGTTCATCGTCATGCTGCTGGGCGGCATCTGGCACGGGGCGGGCTGGACCTTCATCATCTGGGGGGCGATGCACGGGTCCTGCCTGCTGCTCCACCGCGCCTGGGGCGACGCGGTGCGGCCACGGTTGCCTGAAATGCCGGCGCTCAGGCCCCTGGGGCTTGCGGCCGGCTGGATGCTGACCATGGTCTTCGTCGTCGCCGCCTGGGTCGTGTTCCGCGCTGACAATCTGACCGCCGCCATCCATGTCTGGCAGGGCATGACGGGGCTGCATGGCCTCGACATCCCGGTCGCGGGCGCGGACTTCCTGGCCGGCTGGCGCTGGCAGACATTCGCCGCGCTGACGCTCTTCTGCCTGGCGCTTCCGAACCTGCCGCAGGTGGCCGGCATGGTCGAACCCGGTGGGGCGCTCAGGCGGCTCGCCGCGCATCTCTACCGTCCCCACCTGGTCGGCATGCTGCTCGCCTTCGCCGCCTTCGCGGCCTGTTTCGCCATGCTGCGCGCCAACTCCGCCGTGGTGCCGGAGTTCCTCTACTGGGACTTCTGAGCGCGGCTCAGCGCTTCGGGTAGCCCAGGTCTTCCAGCGAGACGCGGATTTCGTCCAGGATCGCCGGATCGTCGATCGTCGCCGGCGTCTTGAACTCCTCCCCGTCGGCGATCTTCTGCATGGTCGCGCGCAGCACCTTGCCCGAGCGGGTCTTGGGCAGGCGCTTGACCGGCGTCACCAGCCGGAAGGCGGCCACCGCGCCGATCTGGTTGCGGATCATCTGGATGCAGTCGTTGCGGATCTCGTCGACATCGCGCTCGACGCCCGCCTTCAGCACGATCAGGCCGAGCGGCAACTGACCCTTCATCTGGTCGGCGACGCCGAAGACCGCACACTCGGCGACGTCCGGATGCTGGGACAGCACCTCCTCCATGGCGCCGGTGGAGAGGCGGTGACCGGCGACGTTGATGATATCGTCGGTACGGGCCATGACGTAGAGATAGCCGTCCTCGTCCATGTAGCCGGCATCGGCGGTCTTGTAGTAGCCGGGGTAGTCGGTGAGGTAGGCGTCGCGGAAGCGCTGTTCGGCGTTCCACAGCGTCGGCAGCGCGCCCGGAGGCAGCGGCAGCTTAACCACGATCGCGCCCATGTCGCCGCGTTTCACTTCCTCGTTGGCGTCGTTGACGATGCGGATGTCATAGCCCGGTACCGGCTTGCCCGGGCTGCCGTATTTGACGGGCAGGGCCTCGATGCCCATCGGGTTGATCGCCATGGGCCAGCCGGTCTCGGTCTGCCACCAGTGATCGATCACCGGCACCTGGAGCTGTTTTTCGGCCCACTGGATGGTGTCGGAATCCGCACGCTCCCCGGCCAGGAACAGGATGCGGAACTTCGACAGGTCGTACTTGCCGATGAATTCGCCCTTCGGATCCTGTTGCTTGATGGCGCGGAAGGCGGTCGGGGCGGTGAACATCACCTGCACATCGTGGTCGGCGATGACGCGCCAGAATGTGCCGGGGTCCGGGGTGCCGACGGGCTTGCCCTCGAACAGGATGGCCGTCGCTCCGTGCAGCAGCGGCGCGTAGACGATGTAGCTGTGGCCCACCACCCAGCCGACGTCGGAGGCCGCCCAGAAGGTCGTGCCCGGATCGACGTCGTAGAGGTTCTTCATGGACCATTTCAGCGCCACGGCGTGGCCGCCATTGTCGCGCACCACGCCCTTGGGCTGGCCCGTCGTGCCGGAGGTGTAGAGGACGTAGAGCGGGTCCGTCGCCTTCACGGTGACGCACTCGGCCGGCTCGGCGTCCTTCAGCGCATCGTCCCAGAGCATGTCGCCCTGACGCATCTCGAACGCCGGGACTTCGGGGCGCGCGTAGACAATGGTGCCGTCCGGCTTGTGCTTCGACAGGTCGATCGCCTTGTGGATCAGCGGCATGTATTCGATCACCCGGCCCGGTTCCAGGCCACAGGTCGCGGCGATGATCAGCTTCGGTTTCGCGTCGTCGATGCGGGTGGCGAGTTCGTTGGGAGCGAAGCCGCCGAAGACAACCGAGTGCACGGCGCCGATCCGCGCGCAAGCCAGCATGGCCACCGCCGTCTCCGGGATCATCGGCATGTAGATGATCACCCGGTCGCCCTTGCCCACGCCGCGGGCGCGCAGCGCGCCGGCGAACAGCGCCACCCTGTCGCGCAGATCGCGATAGGTCAGCCGCTCGACATTCCCCGTCATCGGGCTGTCGTAGATGATCGCCGCCTGGTCGGCGCGGCCGCCATCGACATGGCGGTCGAGGCAGTTGTAGGCGGTGTTCAGTTCGCCGCCGGCGAACCAGCGGTAGAACGGCGGGTTGGTATCGTCCAGCACCCTGTCCCAGGGTTTGACCCAGTCGATATCCTTGGCAGCCTCGGCCCATAAGCTTTCCGGATCCTCGCGCCAGGCGTTGTAGACGTCGTCATAACGGCCCATCGGTTCACCCTCCCCGGTGCGTCTTCGTGCTTTCCCGTTAGCTATCACAAGGCCGCCGCGGGCGGAATGCGGGAAAGGCGCGCAATCAGGAACGGATGAAGCGCGCCTCAGTCCAGGCGGGCGACGGCGAAGGTGCCGCGGGCGATGTCATAGCGCCAGGCGCCCTGCAGGGTGGTCCGGTCCACGTCCAGGCCGGCGCCGCGCCGTTCGCCGAATTCCGCCGCCGTCAGGGAGAAGAAGCCGGCGAGGTTGCGGCTGACGATCCCGTCCTCGCCCAGCATGGGCAATGCCAGGCCCTGCACCGTCCAGTGCTTGCCGTTGTCGCGATAGAACTGGCGCAGGGTGACGAAGCCGCTGCGCCCGGTCAGCGCCTCGGTCTGGATCTGCCGGAGGCGCTCTGCCTCCCGCCGGCCGATCCGCGCGAAGATGCTCTCGCCGGTCAGTTCCTCGCCGAAGGCCTCGCGCTGGGCGGTACCGAGCAGAGAAATCCTGAAATCGCCGTCATCGGTCGGCCGCACCATCAGGATTTCGGGCAACAGGTCCGGCACCGCAGCCGGATCGAAGTCGCGCCGGCGCGGCGGATGGCCGGGCGGGGCCAGGGACAGCCAGTACTCGAACAGCGTCCGGGCCTTCTCCGATACGAATATCTCCGGCTGCAGATGCATGTGTCTCCGCTGCTATCCCTGGCGGCGGAAGGGATGTGCAGGATAGACGCCGAGTTCCTTCACACTGGTTGAGAAGAAACGGACCTCCTCCAGAGCGCGATCGACCTCGCGCATCGCCGGATGGCCCTCGATTTCGGCGTAGAACTGGGCCACCGTGAAGCTCATGTCGACGATGTAGCTCTCCAGCTTGACCACGTTGACGCCGTTGGTCGCGAAACCGCCCAGCGCCTTGTAGAGCGCGGCCGGCACGCTGCGCACCTGAAACAGCAGGCTGGTGATCGCCGGGTCGGTCGGCGGCGGATCCATACGCTGGCGCGCCATGACGATGAAGCGGGTGGTGTTGCCGATCTTGTCCTCGACACGGCTGCGCAGGGGCTCGAGTCCGTAGATCTCGGCGGCGAGACTGGAGGCAATCGCTGCCTCCGCCGGGTCGCCGCGCTCCGCGACCTCCTGCGCCGAGCCGGCGGTATCCGCATGGACCACCGCTTCCAGGCCCAGATTGGCGATCAGGTCCCGGCACTGGGCCAGCGCCTGCTCGTGGCTGTAGACGCGCTTCAGGCCTTCCAGCGTCGCGCCCTTCGGCGCCAGCAGCATGTGCTCGACGCGCTGGAAGTGTTCGCCGACCATGTAGAGGCCGGACTTCGGGATCAGTGAGTGGATGTCGGCGACGCGGCCGCCCAGCGAGTTCTCGATCGGGATCATGCCGACATCGGTGTCGCCATTGCGCACCGCCTCGAAGGCGGCATCGAAGGTCTTGCATGGCACCGCCTCCGCCTCCGGAAAGACCTCCCGGCAGGCCAGGTTCGAATAGGCGCCGGGGACGCCCTGGAAGGCGACGGTCCTGGGGGAGGGGATCATGTTCATGGTCGTGCTTGTCCACAGAAGGCTTCGGGCGGAGGGAAATGGGCAGAAAACGCGGGTCATTTCAAGCCGCTTGGACGGTGCCTGCGCGTCCGCGCCGACGGGTCCGCGATCAAAGCAGTCGCCGGCGGGCCGGTATTCTGGCAGGATCGCGGCCCGAAACGGACGACCTTACCCCTGGAGGCGAGAGATGAACGACATCGGCAATTCGCCGTCCGCGCGCGACATCGAAAGCATTATCCATCCCTACACCAATCTCGACGTGCACCGGACCAAGGGCCCGATGATCATCGACCGCGGCAAGGGCGTGATGGTCTGGGACGACGAGGGCAACGAATACATCGAAGGCATGGCCGGCCTCTGGTGCGCCAGCTTCGGCTTCGGCGAGGAGGCGCTGATCGACGCGGCGGTCGAGCAGATGCGCAAGCTGCCCTTCTACCACCAGTTCGGCCACAAGAGCTCGATGCCCTCCATCGAGCTGGCCGAGAAGCTGCTGGCGATCGCGCCGAAGGGCATGTCGAAGGTCTTCTTCGCCAATTCCGGCTCCGAGGCCAACGACAGCCAGGTCAAGCTGCAGTGGTACGTCAACAACGCCCTCGGCCGGCCGGAGAAGAAGAAGATCCTCTCCCGCATCAAGGGCTATCACGGCGTCACGATCGCCTCGGCCTCGCTGACGGGACTGCCGGCCAACCATGCCGAGTTCGACCTGCCCATCGCCAATATCGGCCATGTGGACATGGCCTATCCCTATCGCGGCATGGAGCCGGGCGAGACCGAGGAGGAATACTCGACCCGCCTCGCCGAGTTGCTCGAGCAGCGCATCCTGGAGGAGGGACCGGAGACGGTCGCCGCCTTCATCGCCGAACCGGTCTGCGGCGCGGGCGGCGTGCTGGTGCCGCCGGCGGGCTACTTCCCGAAGATCCAGGCCGTGCTGAAGAAATACGACATCATGATGATCGCCGACGAGGTGATCTGCGGCTTCGGCCGGACGGGCAACATGTGGGGCTGCGAGACCTACGACATCGAGCCGGATTCCGTCTCCTGCGCCAAGCAGCTCTCCTCGGCCTATCTGCCGATCTCCGGCGTGATGGTCAACGACCGCATCCACGACGCCATGATCGAGCAGTCGAAGAAGATCGGCACCTTCGCCCATGGCTTCACTTATTCGGCCCATCCGGTCTGCGCGGCGGTCGCCGTGCGCACGCTGGAGCTGATGGAGGAGCGGCGTATCCTGGAGCATGTCCGCGAGGTCATGCCGGTGATGCAGCGGCGCCTGCGCAAGCTGGGCGATCACCCGCTGGTCGGCGACGTTCGCGGCGTCGGCCTCGTCGGCGCGGTGGAACTGGTCGCCGACAAGGCCACGAAGCGGGCCTTCGACCCGAAGAAGATGGTCGGCGCGAACTGCTCGGAATTCGCGGTCAGGCACGGTCTCATCACCCGGGCGATGACGGATTCGCTGGGCTTCTGCCCGCCGCTGGTCATCACCGAAGCCGAGATCAACGAGATGTTCGACCGCTTCGAGAAGGCCCTCGACGACACCGAGCACTGGGTGACGAAGGAGGGCCTGCGCCAGGCCGCCTGATCCTCCGATCTTGATTTGTTCGCGTGCATGTGATTTCCTGCAGCCATCCAGGGTTGTGGGAGGCGGAGCGATGCGGGCGATTGTTCTGGGTGCGGTGCTGGTTTTCGGCGCCGTTCGAGCGGAGGCGGAGTCGCCGCTCACCGGCGAAGTGCTGCAGCAGCGATGCGAGGATGACGGGCTTCCGACACGGTTGCAGAAATCCTATTGCGGTGTGTCCATCGCGCTCGGCGCCCATCCTTCCGCAACCATCACGGTCGACGATCTGATAGAGCAATGCCCCGATCAGACCGAGCCCTACAACTCCTGGGCGCTGGATTCGGCCTTCTGCAGCGTTCTCGCCCATCATGCGACCGATCCCGACATACGCGCCGCGGCGTACTACGAATCCGCCTATGCGCTGGATGAGATCGGCGCCTATGACGAAGCCATCATCGATCTGGACCGGGCGCTCGAGTTGCGTCCAGGCGACTACGATGCGTTGGTCAATCGCGGCCTCGCGAAGCGCAAGGCGGGCCGGCTGCACGAGGCTGTCGCGGACTACGATTTGGCGATCGAGGCCGAACCGGGACGAATGGACGCTTACAACAACCGCGGCACCGTCTTTCTTCGGCAGGAGCGTTACGACCGCGCCATCGCCGATTTCCAGAAGGCCCTCGATCTGCAGCCCGGCAACAGCCTGACGCGGTTCAACTTGGGTCTCGCCCTGCAGCATAAAGGCCGGCTCCGGGCGGCGCTCGCCAACTACGAGGCGCTCGCAGCAGCCGGGGATGCGATCGGTGAGGTCGTGGATATCGCGTTTCTCCACGGCCAGAGAGCCGAAGCCTATGCGGATTTGAACGATGGCCCCGCGGCCGTCGCGGCCTATGAGGATGTCGTCAGCCACGATCCATCGGTATCGGCGGCTCATTTCATGCTGGCGCAGTTCCGCGCCTTCGGGCCGGAGGAGGTCCGCGATTTCGACAAGGCCTTGTTCCATGCGGAAGAGAACCTCAGGCTCGACCCGGCGGACGGTGTTGGCGTCTACGTGCTCGCGCGTATCCACGCGGCGAAGGGCGATATCGATGCGGCGGTGGCGACGCACCGGCGGCTCGCCGACAACCACTGGGTCTACAAGTCCGTTTACATCAGCGTGCTGAAGCGGAAGGGCTATCTGGCCGCGGACGCCCCGGAGGACGAATGGAGCGACGCCGCGCAGGCGGCCCTGACAGAGTGCGCGCGCGAGAACTGTACGATCCTGAACGAATAGGCCCGCTGCCGGAGGCCGAGGCCTTCTACATTTCCAGGGTCGCGACCTCGGCATTGTTGAGGAAGCGGCCGGTCAGCATCCAGAAGAAGGTGCCGTGGCCGACCACCGCGATGTGGCGCTCGGGCCGGCTGGCGAGCCAGCCCTTGAAGCGGTGGACGCGGTCCATGACGTGATCCTGCGGCTCCTCGGCGAAGGGTCCGTCGTGATCGTCGCGGTGATACCACCAGGGATCGTTCAGGTGGTCGAAGTCCAGTTCCGGGAAGTCGCGCGCCAGAATGGCGGGCGAGCGGCCGACGTCGCAGCTGGCCGCCAGATGCTCGCGGTGCATCGCCTCCACCACCAGCGGCAGGCCGCGCTGCCCGAACGCGCCGAGGCTGGTCTGGATCGCGCGGGTGAAGGGCGTGGTCACCACCAGGTCCACGGGCCGGGCGGACATCGCCTCGCGCAGGGTCTCGACCTGCAGTTCGCCCTTCGGGCTGAGCGGCGCGTCGAAGGTCATCGGGTCCACCCCCGTCAGCGACATGTGGGCGTTGAAGGTGGACTGGCCGTGGCGGATCAGGTGAACGGTCTTCGGCATCAGGTGTAGAATACCACGAGATAGAGTCCCAGCATGGCGGTGAGCCAGAGCACGGCCGTACCCGGCGTGACCGCACGGCCGAGCGGCCCGTCCGGCCCAGCCAGGCGGCGGCTGGTCAGGATGACCGCCTGGACCCAGCCGTGCAGGCCGCCGCGGCCGGCGCGGCCGATCTCGCCGCCCCATTCGACGGTCTTCCGCCAGACGTCCTGCAGCCCGCGCCGGTAGAACCAGTCGGCGTCCAGCAGTGTCTCCGGAGCGGCGGGCCGTGACAGCAGGTCCGAGCGGACCAGCCAGACGAAGCCCAGCGCGGCGAAGGCGACGAGCTGGAGCTGGGTCAGCACGTGGCTGGCAGAGTAGACCTCGTAATCGGAGGCGTTCGGCATCCAGCCGTAATAGAGACCCGGGACAAGGCCGATGGCGATGCAGAGCGCCGCGCTTCCGGCCATCGCGGCGTACATGTTCGCAGGCGCGGGCTGCCGGATCTCCACGGGCCCCTCACGCCGGCCGGCGAAGATCAGCCAGGGCAGGCGCAGACCCGTATGGGCGATGGCGCCGACCGCGCCGAGCAGCAACAGGCTCCAGGCCAGCCAGCCGCTTTCGGATCCGGCGGCGGTCAGGATCGGCGATTTGGAGACGAAGGCGCCGGTCAGCGGCAGGGCGGAGATCGTCGCCGCGGCCACCAGCGTGGCGGCGAGCGTCCAGGGCATGCGCGTGGCCAGCCCGCCGAGTGCGCTGGCCTCCGAGCGGCCGGTGCGGTGCAGCACGACGCCGGCGGCCATGAACAGCAGCGCCGTATAGAGGATGGAGACCACGGCGTGGGCGGCGACGCCGTCCAGCGCCAGCGGCGTGCCGATGCCGACCCCGGCGACCATGATGCCGAGCTGGCTGTTCAGGCTGTAGGCCAGGATGCGGCGGATGTCGGTCGCCTTCAGCGCCAGCAGCGCCAACAGAATGCCCATCGCCGCGCCGATCCAGATCAGCAGTTCAGTGCCCGGAAAGCCGCGGGCCAGCGCATAGACGGCGAGCTTGGTGGTGAAGGCGGAGAGGAAGACCGCGCCGGTGATGCTGGCGCGCGGATAGGCGTCGGCGATCCAGCCGTGCAGCAGCGGGAAGCCGCACTTGATGGCGAAGGCGAGGAAGATCATCACCGCGCCGGCCGAGCCAAGGCCGATGTCGTCGAAGGCGACCGAGCCGGTCGCGCGCCAGTGGAGCACCAGCCCGCCCATCAGCAGCACGCCCGAGGTGATCTGTACCAGCAGATAGCGGATGCCCGCGCGATAGGCGGCGTCGGTGCGGCCGGCGAAGACCAGGAACACGGAGGCAATGGCCGTAAGCTCCCAGTAGACGAACAGCGTCGCCAGGTCGCCGGCGAATACCGCGCCCACCGCCGCGCCGGCATAGACCATGGCCGCGACATCCTGCATGCGGTCGCGGACGTGCAGGTGGAAGACCGCGGCGAGGAAGGCGGCGACATAGAAGATACCGCCGAAGACGAGGGCGAGGCCGTCGACGCGGCTGCCGACCAGGTCGATGCCGAACAGCATCATCTCCGCATGCCCGCCTGCCGGCAGCGCCAGGATGTGCGCCAGCCCGGCGAGCGGCAGGGCGAGCATCAGCGCCTTGCGCAGCGCATGCGGCAGGACGGCGGCGAGGACGCCGCCCAGGATCAGCACCAGGCCCGGCGGCAGGTCAGCCCACGTCATCGTCGTAGTAGCCCTCCCCGCGCGTCAGTGCGTTGCCGATCCGCTCCGCCAGCAGCGCCAGCACCACGCCGCCGGCGAGACCGTAAAAGCCGTAGAAGTTCGGGATCTCCTCGATCGCGAACTTGGGATGATGGTGGATGAAGTGCAGCGCCAGGTTGGCCACGTCGATCAGCAGCAGCGCGGCGCAGAGGGCGAGCAATATGCGGTAGAGGGTGCGTCCGCTCATCGCCGGCCTCCCCCGGGTTCGGTGATCGGCAGCAGCATGTCGTAGATCTCGCCCGCGCCGAAGAACAGCACGACGCACAGTGCCGAGGTGATGACGATGGCGATCAGGCAGGGCAGGGGCGCCTCCCTGACTTTGACCGGGCCATCGCCAGCGTCGGGCGGGCGGAACATGAAACCGCGCAGCGGCACGGGCATCAGATAGGCGACGTTGAGCAGGGAACTCAGGATCAGCACGCCGATCATGATCTGGAAGCCGGCGTCCGCCGCGCCGACCATGATCAGCATCTTCGACCACGAACCGCCGAGGGGCGGCAGGCCGATCACCGACAGCGCCCCGATCATGAAGCAGAAGGTGGTCACGGGCATGACCCGGCCGATTCCCTTCATGTCCGAAATTTCGTTCTTGTGGGCGGCGACGTAGATCGCGCCGGCGCAGAAGAACAGCGTGATCTTGCCGGCCGCGTGCATGGCGATGTGCATGCCGCCGCCGACCACGCCCATGGCCGTGCCAAGCGCGCCCGCCAGGATGACGTAGGAAAGCTGGCTGACCGTCGAATAGGCCAGCCGTCGTTTCAGGTTGTCCTGCTGCATGGCGATCAGGCTGGCGAGCGTCAGCGTGATCGCGGCGGCGTAGACCAGCCAGTTGGTCATCGGCTCCGACGACATCAGGTCCAGGCCGAAAATGTAGACGATCACCTTCAGCACCGTGAAGACGCCGGCCTTGACCACGGCGACGGCATGCAGCAGCGCCGAGACCGGGGTCGGCGCGACCATCGCTGCCGGCAGCCAGCGATGCACGGGCATCAGCGCCGCCTTGCCGATGCCGTACATGTAGAGCGCCAGCAGCAGGCCCGCGGAAACCCCCTGCACCTTGCCCGCCAGGGTGCCGCCGGGGACGAAGTCCAGCGTGCCCGTCAGGTGCCAGGTCCAGATGATCGCCGGAAGCTGCAGGCCGATGGACGTGGCGATCAGGATGCCGAGATAGGTGCGCCCGCCCCGGCGCGCTTCCTCGGTCTCCTTGTGGATCACCAGCGGGTAGGTGGAGAGCGTCAGCACCTCGTAGAAGATGAACAGCGTCAGCAGGTTTCCGGCGAAGGCGACGCCCATGGCCCCGGCGATGGCCAGCGCGAAGCAGGCGTAGAAGCGGGTCTGGCGGACTTCGTTGTTGCCGCGCATGTAGCCGATCGAATAGATCGAATTGACGATCCAGAGCGTCGCCGCGACCGCCGCGAACAACATGCCGAGCGGCTCCGCCTCGAACTTCAGCGGCAGGCCGGGCAGGATCTCGATCACGCTGACCGCAGGCCGCCCGCCTTCCAGGACGACCGGCAGGATGGTCCAGACATTGACCGCATTGACCGTGGCCGTCAGCAGGGTCACGCCCTCGCGCAGGTTCGGCCAGCGTCCGGCCAGCGCGATGCCGACCATGCCGATCAACGGCACGGCGACCGTCAGCAGTATCTGCATCTCCACCGTCACTGGCCCGGCCCCATGAGCTGGATCGCGGCATCGCGGGCGATGCCGACGGTGAAGCTGCTGTCGATGCCGAACCAGAAGCAGGCCACGACCAGCAGCCACATGGGCGCGAGCACCGACAGCGGCGCCTCGTGGCGCGGCGCATCGGGTTCGGGATCGCGCAGATAGGCGACCTCGACGACGCGCCAGACATAGATGACCGAGAGCAGGGAACTGGCCAGGATCAGGCCGGTGAGAACGTACCCCCCGGGTCCGGTCTGCAGCGCGGCGAGCACCAGATACCACTTGGAAACGAAGCCGACGGTCAGCGGCACCCCGATCAGGCTCAGTCCCGCCAGCACGAAGGCGAACATGGTCAGCGGCATGCGCCGGCCCATGCCCGCGAAGTTGGCGAGCTGCACGCCGCCGGCCCGCATGAACACCGCGCCGGCGGCCATGAAGAGCGCCGCCTTCATCAGTGCGTGGTTGAACAGGTGCACGATGCCGGCCGTCACGCCGTCGACCGAGCCGAGGCCGAGGCCGGCGATCATGTAGCCGATCTGCGCCACCGACGAATAGGCCAGCAGCCGCTTGACGTCGCTCTGGAAGATCGCCGAAACGGAGCCGAGGACGAAGGCGGCGACGGCGAAGGGCAGCAGCAGGTTGGCGAAGCTGAAATCCCCCACCGCGTCGACGTCGCCGAAGACCGTGAGCTCGAAGCGCAGCAGCAGGTAGATCGAGACCTTGGTCGCCGTCGCCGAGAGCAGGACCGAGACCGCATTGGGGCTGAAGGCGTAGCCGTTGGGCAGCCAGAAATGCGCCGGGAACAGCGCCGCTTTCAGCGCAATGCCCACGGTCAGGAAGCCGGCCGCCGCCCGGACCGGAGTCGTGTGGGCGATCGCCGGGATCCGGTCGGCGAGGTCCATCATGTTGAGCGTGCCGGTCATGATGTAGAGCAGGCCGACGCCGATCAGGATGAAGGTCGCGCCCAGCGTGCCGAGGATCAGATACTGGAACGACGCCGTCAGCGCCCTCGGGTCGCGCCCGGCGGCGATCAGCACGTAGCTCGACAGGGACGATATCTCCAGGAAGACGAAGACGTTGAAGGCATCGCCGGTGATCGCGATGCCCAGCAGGCCGGTGATGCAGAGCAGCCACGCGGCGTAGAACAGGTGATGCTTGTCCGCCGGCACCTCCCGTTCCACCGTCGCCTTGGCGAAGGGCAGGGTGATCAGCGAGATCATGGCCACGATCAGGATGACGAAGGCGTTGACCCGGTCGACGCGGTACTCGATGCCGATCGGCGGCGCCCATCCGCCCATGTGATAGGAGATGACGCCGTCGACGAGCACCTGCTGCAGCAGCAGCCAGGACATCCAGAACACCGCGGCGCTGACCAGCAGCGCGAAGGCCCAGGCCCCGTTGCGGAAGCGCAGGAAGGTGCAGATCGGAGCCGCAATCAGCGGCACGGCGACCTGCAGCGCGGGCAGGTTGTCCATCAGGCTCAGTGCGCCCCCCGTGGCGCTCATGACTGCCTGGCCTCCTGCCGCATCTCCGCCTCGAAGGCGGCCTCGGCGGCCAGCACGTCATCCTCCTCGATCGTGCCGTAGGCTTCCTTGATGCGGACCACCAGCGCCAGGCCGATGGCCGTGGTCGCCACGCCGACGACGATGGCAGTCAGGATCAGCACGTGCGGCAGGGGGTTGGCGTAGGTCGCGTCGGCCCCCTTCATCAGGATCGGCGCGGTGCCGCCCCAGATCTTGCCTGAGCTGATGTAGAGCAGGAAGGCGCTGGCCTGGAAGATGTTCAGACCGACCACCTTCTTGACCAGATTTCCGCGGCTGATGGCGATATAGATGCCGATCGTCAGCAGGATCGCGAAGATCCAGTAATTGTACTGCTCCAGACCGGTCATCGGACGTCCTCGTCGTCGCCGTGCATCTGTTCCAGATCGCGGATCAGCTTCAGCCGGTCGGCGAACTTGAAGAAGATCGTCAGCATCACCGCGGCCACGGTCACCCCGACGCCGAATTCGATGATCAGGATGCCCATGTGCTGGCCGTGCACGGGATCGTGGCTGTCGAGGGCGTTGTAGTTCAGGAACTCCGCGCCCAGCGCCATGGTGGCGACACCCACGCCGGCGTATAGCAACAGGCCCAGCGCCATGATCACGCCGACCACCCCGGGTGAAATCACGGTCTCGGCGGCGTCGAGGCCATAGATCAGTGCGTAGAGGATGATCCCGGCGGCAACGATCACGCCGGCCTGGAAGCCGCCCCCGGGTCCGAAGTCGCCATGGAACTGCACGTAGAAGCCGAACAGCACGATGAACGGGATCAGCAGCTTCGAGAGGACGCGCGGAATCAGGTGATGAATCATTCCTCCTCGCCCTCCTTCCGTCGCCTGGGCCGCGCGCCGATCGCCGGCAGGGTGCCGAGCAGGAACATCACGCCGACGCCGGCGGTGAAGATCACCGCGACCTCGCCCAGCGTATCGAAGCCGCGATAGCTGGCGAGCACCGCGGTGACGAGATTGGGCACGTCGATCTCCTGCGGCGCCTGCTGGATGTAGTAAGGCGCCACGTGCTGCTGCGCCGGCGTGTCCGGGGCGCCCACCGGCGGCAGGCCGCCCATCGCCCACAGCAGGGCCGCGCCGGTCGCCACCGAAACCAGCAGGGGCATGAAGCGCAGCCTGGATGGCACTTTCTCCCGGCGGTTGTCGATCAGGGCCAGCGTCGACAGCGCCAGGATCGTGGAAATGCCGGCCCCGACCGCCGCCTCGGTGAAAGCCACGTCGACGGCGTCGAGAACCGTGAAGACCGAGGCCATGATCAGGCTGAAGATGCCCGAGAGCATGACCACGGCGAACAGATTGCGCAGGCGCAGGATGCCGAGCGTGATCACCACCAGCAGCGCCAGCAGGACGATGTTGATGATGGCTTCCCAGTTCATGCGCTCCCCTCCCTGTCCTCGGTCAGGTCATGGTCGAGGACGGGCTTGTCGCCATCGAAGAAGGCCGCATGCGCCAGTGCGTAGGAGGCCATCGGACTGGTGAACCAGAGGAAGACCAGGATGAAGAACAGCTTGATCGCGATCAGCCAGTCGCCCGCGAGCAGCACCGGCACGGCGCAGCCGGCCAGGATGAGGAACGTCGCCAGCGTGTCGGTGACGCTGGCCGCATGCATGCGCGTGTAAAGGTCGGGCAGGCGCACGACGCCCCAGGCGCCGACGATTGTGAAGAAAGCCCCCGAGCCCACCAGGATCCAGACCAGGATTTCGGCCCAGAGACTCATTCGCCGTACCTCGATTGCCCGAGATCGCGGTAGCGGACGTATTTCAGCACCGCGATGGTGCCGATGAAGTTCATCAGCGCGTAGAGCAGCGCGAGGTCCAGGAAATCCGGCCGGCCGGCGAGAAATCCGAGCACGGCGATCAACAGCACCGTCTTGGTCCCGAACATGTTCACGGCCATGATTCGGTCATAGATCGTCGGGCCCAGCAGGGCGCGGACGATGGCCAGCGCCATGGCGGTAAGCAGGCCCAGCGCTGCCGCGGCGAACATGGTCATTTCACACCCGCCTTGCGGTGCAGACGAGTGCTCTCCAGGCGTTCGCAGCGGCGGTTCATGTCGTCCGAAAGCACGCTTTCGGCGCCTTCGCGCGACAGCGCATGGACGAGAATGCCGTGCTCGTGGTCGATGTCGATCGAGAATGTGCCGGGCGTGAGGGTGATCGAGTTGGCGTAGGTCACTTTCGCCAGATCGGTCTTCTGCAGCGGCAAGGAACGGATCAGGGTCGGCGAGATGGCCGGATTGAGGCGCATGAGCCGGCCGACGACGTCGATATTCGCCTTCACGATCTCGACGAACAGCCAAGGCCAGTAGACCAGGATGCGCCAGCCCAGGTCGAAGGGCACACCTTCATGGTCGACCACGTCCATACGGGCGGCCAGCAACACGCAGGCGATGACCGAGGCGGCGCCAAGCCAGTAGAGCAGGGCATGGTCGTAGATGCCGGAGAGCAGCAGCCATGTCGCGGCAAGCACCACCAGCAAACCCAGAGCGCGCGACATTCCGACTGCCATCCCCCTTGGCGTTCCATCCGGCGGTCGCCGGAGCATTGCCAATGCTTATCCCGGCGGCGGACCCCGATGCAACTGCGTATGACCAGCGAAACTTACACGTTGCGGGGGTGAAGACGGATCACCCGGCGCAGGGCCCGCTCGACATTGTGGACGCGGCGCACGTTGCGCGCCGCCGCCTCCGCCGTCACCCGCCGCAGCGCCGCATCGCCGAGCCAGCGCGCCGTTTCCCGGGCCGCGGCGTCCGGCTCGGACGTGGCGAGCGCCATGGCAGCGCCGTCGGGGCCCGCGAGATCCTCCAGATCCGGGGAATCGGCCAGCAGAACCGGCACGCCCATGATCACATGTTGCAGGACGCTCAGACGGTGGCGCTCGGTGGCGTTCCAGGCGATGGCCAGCCGGGCGTGACCCAGAAAAGGGGCCGGCTCGATCGGCCAGCGCCGCCGCCTCAGGGCCGCGCCGGCGGACCCGCCCAGGCCGGTGAGGGCCGCCGGGCCGGGGGCGTGGCGCCAGAGCACGATGCGCGGCGGCAGGGCATCTGCGTCGAGGCGCTCGAGCAGGTCCGCCAGTCCGGCCTCTTCGGTCAACGCGCCGAAAACCGAAAGGAAATCTGCGCCCTCGCCGAGTTCCAGCAGTTCGGCGGCGCGCCGCCTTTCCCGCCCGCCGGAACGCCGCCGCAGATCCCGGCTGTCGACGGCGGTGGGGATCAGCAACGGTCGGCGCGCGCCTTCTGGCGCATAGGCTCTCAGAGCCTCGCCGCTCGCATCGGACGCAGCCACGACCCGGACCTGAGACCGGCGCGCCAGATGGGCGAACGCCGAGCGGAAGGCCCGGCTTCCCTGCGGGCCATCGCTCAGCCAGTCCGCGCCCGCGTGCAGGAACAGGCGCGGCACGCCGGCCATGACCGCGCCGAGCCCGCCGGCCATCATCATCCCTGCGCTGGCGAGATGGACCGCCGCCGGCCGCCTTTCGGCGATGGCGTGCTGCAGCGCGCCGGTTTCGGCGGCCAGCGCCGGCGTGAGATAGCCGAGCGCCGAATCCTCCGCCGGCGACGCCCCGGCGGGGTCCAGGACGACATAGTCGGCAATGCCGGCGAGCGCGCCAGCGAGCCGCGCCGCGTCTGCGGCGGCCGCGGCGTCGACCCCCGGCGGCGCGCGCTGGATGACCGACACCTTCATGCCATGCCGCTCGGCGGCCAGCTTCGCCACTTCCATGACGCCGCGCTGGCGGCCGGTCCAGCCTTCGCGGTCGAGAAGCACGACGAGACCTTCTGCGGCGGCAGGCGTTCCGCGCGGCGGGCCGGGGAGGCCGCGCGCCAGGGCATCCGCCGGCATCGTGCCGCTTCCGGCCTCCAGCAGATCCGCCGCGGCCGCGATGTTCGCGCGGGCGACGGCCAGCGCCGGGTGTCCCTGCATGGATGCGTCCGCGTCGAGCAGCCGGCCCGTCTCACGCGAGTCTCCCAGCCGGTAATGCACCAGCGCCAGCGCGATCCGGGCGTCGGCGCGTCCGCCTGCGGCTCCGGCCTGCAGCGCATCGAGCAGGACGCCGCACAGCCGGGCGTGCCGGGGCGCCGCAAGCATATGCGCCATGTCGGCGAGATGCTCGGGCATCGTTGCGAAGGTCAGGAGCGCCGAACCGATCGCGGCGGCGGCGGCATCCGCCTCACCCGATTCGGCCAGCGCGCGCGCCCGGCGGCCATAGGCGGCGCCCGATGGCGTCCCGTCGATCAGTTCTCCGAGGATGCGTCCGGCTTCCTCTGGGGCGCCGGCCAGTTCGGCGTAGTGTGCGGCGAGCAGGGCGCTTCTCGCCGGCGCCTTCCGCGCGGCCATGGCCGCGCGGGCCGCCTCCAGCGCCCGGCCGTGATCGCCCATGCAGCCGAACAGGAAGGCAAGCGCTGTCGACAGCCGGGCCGAAGGCGGCTGGTCGCCGCGAAGCATGCGTTCCGCTTGCACCCGGACCTGGCCGATCATGCCGTGGCGGGCGCAGAACTCCAGTACGCCGATCCGCAGCTCGTCGTCGTCGGGCCGCCGCGCCATGATCCGTTTCAGCCAGACCATGCCCTCGGCGGCGTCGCCGTCCTGAAACAGCATCTCGGCGAATCGGAAGGCGGCGCCGGCGTGATCGGGGCGCGTGACCAGCGCCTTGCGCAGTGCCTGGCGCGCGCCGTCCCTGTCCCCGTCGAGACGCAGCGCCTCGGCGTGGCGCCAGCGCAGTTCCGCGTCTTCCGGATGGCGGCGAACCAGGGTCAGCCAGTGGCGCGCGGCGGTCGCAAACAGACCAGCCGCCTCCGCTTCCAAAGCGGGTTGTGCAGCCTCCAGCCAGTCCCCGGCGCTCTGTTTCATTTCTTTGACGTCGTAACCCGGCGGTAATAAGGTATTTCCGATACCGGAGCGGGTTTCAATATGGATGGCTCATTCATATTTACGCTTTCGTATCGACACTTGATTATGTTACTTTAACGCGTTGCGTAGGCTATGGTGCCAGTACACGAGACCGATGTGAGGAGGGGCATGGCTCACGAGGTCGCTGAAAAGCAGACGTTCGAAGTTGGCGGTCGCCTCAAGTGGTTCAACTACGTCAAGGGCTACGGGTTCGTGACCACCCCGGACGGTTCCGATGTCTTCCTGCATTTGTCGTGTTTGCGCAAGGCCGGGCTTTCCTTCATCGAGGAAGGCTCGGAAATCTGGTGCGAGGTCAGCGACGGCCCGCGCGGATTGCAGGCGGTTTCGGTGCTTCAGGTACGGCCCGCGACGGCGAACGAGGCGGCGGTCGCGCAATCCGCTGCGCGACAGCCTGCCGGCGAGCCCGGCCGGCCGGCCCCAGAGCCGGTATCGGGCGATCTGGATTCGATCGTCGCCACGGTGAAGTGGTTCAACCGTATCCGTGGATATGGCTTCCTCTCGGTGGGCGAGAATACGCCCGACATCTTCCTGCATATCGAGGTGCTGCGCCGCGCCGGCCTGACCAGCGTGCAGCCCGGCCAGCAGGTTCAGGCCCTGGTCGAGGAGGGTGACAAGGGCCTGATGGCCCGTCAGGTCGACCTGATATCCACCGGAGAACCGGACAGCGGCTCCCAGTCCGTCTGACCTCTGCTCAGGGCGCGAGGCCCGTTCCGCCATATAGCCACGCGATGCTGTCGTAGTGCTGCTCACGGTCGCGTCCGCCCAGCATCTGGTTGCGGACCAGCCGGACCGGACCGGCGGCATGGTAGACATGGTCGCCTATCAGCCGCGACGAGAGCTGAACCCGGGCCGTGCGCGCGACACGCATGTCGTGATAGGCCAGCAGGGCCCGCCCGGCTTCCGCATGGCTGTCCAGCATGTGCGACAGGCAGACCGCGTCCTCCAGCGCCATGCAGGCGCCCTGCGCCATGTACTGCAGCATCGGATGCGCCGCATCGCCCAGCAGGGCCACGCGCCCGTCGACCCAGTTCCCGTCAGGGTCGCGGTCGCACAACACCCACATCCGCCAGTCGTCGGCCAGGTCGATGATGGCGCGGGGGCGGTCGGCGATGTGGTCGAATCCCTTGCGTACGAAATCCTTGTCCACCGGAACCCCGGTCACCGGTTCGTCGGCGTCGGAATGGAACGTGACCACCAGGTTGAACAGTTTCCAGCCGCTGAGCGGGTAGTGGACGATATGGCATTTCGGCCCGGCCCAGAGCGTCGCCGCGTTCCAGCGCAATTCCTCGGGCATCCGTTCGACCGGAATGACGGATCGGTAGGTGGTGTGGCCGGAGACCCGGGGCTCGCCGTCGCCGACGAGCTGCGCGCGCACCGCCGAGCGGAGACCGTCGGCGCCGATCAGTATATCGCCGCGATGACTTCCGCCCGCGGCGGTGCGCACCGTGACCGTATCTCCGTCCTGCGTGTAGTCCGTGATCCGCTGATCGGTCAGCAGCGCCACATTCGGCCGCGCCGCGCAGGCGTCAAGCAGCACCTTGTGGAGATCCGCCCGGTGGCAGACGGCATAGGGGTTGCCGAAACGCTTGCGGAAGGGCGCGTCGACCGGTATCCGGCAGATCTCCTCGTCGGACAGGCTGTCCATCAGCACCAGCCCGTCGATGTAGACGGCCGTCGCCCGCGCGCCCTCGCCGACGCCCAGCCAGTCGAAGGCATGGAAGGCGTTGGGGCCGAGCTGGATGCCGGCGCCGATCTCGCCGAAGGCTGGGGCCTGTTCCAGCACCGTGACGCGGAAGCCCTTCGACGACAGCCCCAGCGCCGCTGCCAGGCCGCCGATGCCGCCGCCCGCGACGATGATGTGTTCCGCCCGCGCCATTGTATCTCCCCTCCCGGAGCCGGAACCTTCTTAGGTGTTCCGCAATGGCGGGACAATGCGGCCCGGTGCGCCTTTCTCTATAGTTCGGCGAAACAGGGAGGAGAATGTCAATGGCGCAACATCCGGGGATGATCACCGTTCGTCGGCCGGCAGGGGCCGTGCGTTCGCTGGAGGCCGATCTCTGCGTCGTGGGGTCGGGCGCCGCGGGCCTTTCGGCCGCGCTCGAGGCGCGCGCGCTGGGCCAGCGCGTGATCGTTGTCGACGCCTCGCCGCAGCTCGGAGGTCAGGCGGTCGGCAGCGCGATCGGCACGATCTGCGGCCTCTACGCCAATGGCGAGGGGCCGCACCGCGTGACCTACGGGGTCATGGACGAGATGCTGGCGGCGCTGACAGCCAATGGCGACGCCGCCGCGCGTCGCGCCCGCAACACCCTGATCCTGGACTACTCGATCAACGCCTGGATGCGCTGGGCCGAGGACGCCGTGGCCGACCGCGGGGTGACGCCGCTCACCGGGGCGGTCCTCAGGGAGGTCATGGTCGAGGACGGACGCATCCGTGTCCTGCATCTGACGACGCGCTGGGGCGACTACGAGGTCCGCGCCAACGCCTTCGTCGATGCGTCCGGCGACGCCGTCCTGTCCTGGCTCGCGGGTCTTGATCTGAATCAGGCCGATCAGGACATCTACGGCACCATCATGGCCGTCTTCGAGGACGTCGACACCGACCTCTGCGGATCCTGGCCCCGGGATACCTTCCACGAGGCGATGCGCCGCCGCGGCGGCGAATTCGGACTGGTGCGCCATGACGGTTTCATCTTCCCCGTCGCCCGGGGTGGCCGCGTGCTGCTCAACATGACCCACATCGAGACGCCGCAGGAGGCTGTGGGCCTGGCGCTGTCGGGGATCGCGGGCCGTCGGCAGATCGACGGCCTGCTGGCGCTGTTCCGCGACGAGTTTCCCGACGCCTTCGGCAAGGCCCGTGTGGCGCTCTACGGCCAGCCCGGCATCCGCCAGACGCGGACGATCCGGGGCCAGGGCAGGATCAGAGTCGACGATGTCCGCCGGGGAAGACAGCCCGACGACGCCGTGGTGCGCTGCAGCTGGCCGATCGAGCTGCACACGGAGATGGCGGATACCCACTGGGAGGTCTTCGACGCCGATCACATGCACTACGTTCCCTTCGGCGCGATGGTGCCGCAGGGTCTGGACAACGTGGTGACGGCAGGCCGCTGCATCGACGCCGAACCCGCCGCGCTCGCCAGCGTGCGGGTGATGGGTCCGTGCTTCGCCATGGGCCGCGCAGCGGCCGCAGCGGCGGCCCGGCTGGGCGGCGGCTCCTTTCATCAGATCGATATCGCCGGCCTGCAGCGGGACGTGGCCGACAATCTGAGCCGCGCCGACCACGATCCCTGGACGCGGGCGTTCGTCGCCGAGTCGGGCCGTGAGGCGGACGGCGCCTAGCGCCGGACGGCGACGCCGAAGCGCGCGGCGAGCGTCGAGAAGATTGAGGCGCCCAGGCAATAGAGCGCCGACCAGATGGCGATGGTCTCCATCGAGGCGCCGCCATCGATGGCGTAGCCCATGACGAAGGGCGCGAGCCCGGTTGAGAAAACCATCATGGCCGTGGCGAAAGCGCGGATCGAGCCGATGTGGCGCGTGCCGTAGAGTTCCGCCCAGAGCGCACCCAGCAGAACCTGGGTGAGGCCGGCGCCGAAGCCCATCAGGCCGAGGAAGACCGGCGCGGTCGCCGGGTCGTCGCCGGCCCAGAGCACGAGGGCGGAAGCCGCCAGCGGCGTCAGGAAGACGCTGACCAGCCGCCGCGCGCCCAGCCAGTCGACCAGCGCGCCGCCGACCAGCAGGCCCGCCACGGTGGTCGCCGCGAAGGCCGAAAAGGAGAACGCCATGGTCTCGATGTCCCAGCCCTTGGCGCCGGCGAGATGGACCTGGTGGAAGAAGAAGCCCGTCGAGATGAAGGCCGGGGCCAGCAGCGCCGGCATGCGCAGCCACAGGCCCGGATCGCGCAGCGCGTCCGACAGGCTGTAGTCGCCCGAACGCCGCCGGTCTTCCGCGCTCACCGCCGGGCCGCTGTCTTTCTCCGGCCGCTGCCAGCCCGTCCGGCGCAGCAGCATCGGCACGACCGGAATCAGCGCCAGCACCAGCACCGCGGTGGCGAACCAGGCATTGCGCCAGCCGAGCCATGCCACCAGGAAGATGACGAAGGGCGGCGAGGCGGCGACGCCGATCGCGTGACCCAGCGAAGCGATGGAGATTGCGCGGCCCCGGAACCCCTCGAAATGCCGCGCCATCGCGGTGATCCCGACATGGGTAGACATGCCCTGTCCGAACAGCCGGAGGCCGAAAATCGCCACGGTCAGCGCGACGGCCGACCATGCCAGCCCGGCGAAGGCGGCCACCCCGGCCAGGCCGAGCAGCACGACGAAGGAACTGCCGGCCAGCGACAGGTGATCGACGATGCGCCCGAACAGGATCAGCGTCGCGCCGCTGGCGATGGTGCCGATCATGTAGACCAGCCCGAATTCGCCGTGGCTGAGGCCGAAATCGGCGCGGATCTCGCCGCCGAACAGCGAGATGAAATAAGTCTGGCCGACGCTGGACAGCAGGCACATGAAGGCGCCGAAGACGATCAGCGCGATGTTGCGGCCGAGCGGCCGCTCCGCCTCCGGGCTCATGCCGCCGCGCGCTCGGCGATCAGCCGTGAGGCGATGGCGTCCAGCAGCAGCCGGCCGGCCGGCAGGATCCTGAGCCGTTCGGCGTCCAGTTCGATCAGGCCCTGCGCGGCCAGTTGGGCTGCGGCATCGGTATCGACGAACGCCTCCAGGGGCCGGCCGGTTTCCCGCCGCAGCGCCGCGATGTCGACGCCTTCGGCGAGGCGAAGCCCCATCAGCATCGCTTCCTCGGCCTGTTCGTCCGCGTCGAGCTTTCGGTACTCGTCCGCGCCCCGGCCCTCGCGGCCGACCGCTTCGAGCCATCTCTCGGGCTTTTTCCAGTTGGCGGTGGCGAAGCGCGCGCCGTCGGCGCCCAGCGGGCGGCCATGGGCGCCCGGCCCGACGCCGATCCACGAGCCGTAGCGCCAGTAGGCGAGGTTGTGGCGGCTCTCATGGCCCGGCGCGGCGTGGTTGGAGGTCTCGTAGGCGGGCATGCCGGCCGTTTCGCAGATCTCCTGCGTCATCTCGTAGAGGTCGGCTGCCGGATCGTCGTCCATCGGCGACCAGGCGCCGCGGCGGACGGCGCCGGCGAAGCCTGTATTCGCCTCGATGGTAAGCTGGTAGAGCGAAAGGTGTCCGGCGGAGAGGCCTATGGCGCGCTCCAGCTCGGCGCGCCAGCGCGCCGCGTCCTGGCCAGGCAGGGCGTAGATCAGGTCGAAGGAGAAGCGATCGAAGCTCTGCCGCGCGGTTTCGATGGCGGCGAGCGCCTGGCCCGAATCATGGGCGCGGCCGAGGAACTTCAGCGCGCCATTGTCGAAGCTCTGTACGCCCAGGCTGAGGCGGTTGACGCCGGCGGCCCGGAAATCCCGGAAGCGTCCGGCCTCGACCGAAGAGGGATTGGCCTCCAGTGTGATCTCGCAATCGGGCCCCAGACCGAAGGCGTCGTCGATGTTCCGGAGGATACCGTCGACCAGCCAGGCCGGCATCAGCGAGGGCGTGCCGCCGCCGAAGAAGACCGATGTCGCCCGGCCGCCGAAGCGCTCGCCCCACCAGGCGATCTCCCGGCCCATCGCCTGCGCCCAGGCGGCCTCGTCGACGGTCTCGCGGACATGGCTGTTGAAGTCGCAATAGGGGCACTTGGAGATGCAGAACGGCCAGTGGACGTAGATCGCGTGTCCGGTCAAAGGCAGGATTCCAGAAGCTGTCGGAAGGCGTCAGCGCGGTGGCTGATGGCGTGCTTTTCGTCGGGCGGCATCTCGCCGAAGGTGACGTCGTGCCCGTCGGGCAGGAAGATGGGGTCGTAGCCGAAGCCGTGCTCGCCCCGCGGCGGCCAGACCAGTTGCCCTTCCACCGTGCCTTCGAAGACAGCCTCGCCGCCGTCCGGCCAGGCCAGCGCGAGTGCGCAGACGAAGCGCGCCGAACGGTCGGAGGCGCCCTGTTCGCGCAAGGCGTTCTCGACCTTTTCCATGGCCAGCGCGAAGTCCTTGTCCGGGCCGGCCCAGCGCGCCGAGTAAATCCCCGGCGCACCGTCGAGCAGCGCCACCGCAAGGCCCGAATCGTCGGCCAGCGCCGGCATGTTCGCCGCCTTCGCCGCAGCCCGCGCCTTGAGCAGCGCATTGCCGGCGAAGCTGTTCTCGGTTTCCTCCGGCTCCGGCAGATCGAGGTCGGCGGCCGAGACCGTCTCGATGCCGTGCGGCTGCACCAGATCGGCGATCTCGCGGACCTTGCCCCTGTTGTGGCTGGCGACGACGATCCGCCTCTCGGTCAGCTTGCGCGTCATGATCAGCCTCCGATGGCCTTTCGTTGATGTTCGCAGAGCTCCGCGCAGCCCTTCTTCGCCAGGCGCAGCAGTTCCAGGAACTCCGTGTCCGTGAAGGGCGTGCCCTCGGCGGTGGCCTGAATCTCGCAGAGCGTGCCGCCGTCGGTGATGACGAAGTTGCCGTCCGTTTCCGCGTTCGAATCCTCGGCGTAGTCCAGGTCCAGCACCGGCGCGCCGCCGAAGATACCGCAGGAGATGGCCGCGACGTGGCCGATCAGCGGGATGGCGGGAATGGCCTGCTTCTCGACCAGCTTCTCGAACGCGAGATGCAGCGCGATCCACGCCCCGGTGATGGAGGCGGTGCGGGTGCCGCCGTCAGCCTGGATGACGTCGCAGTCGATGCGGATCTGGCGTTCGCCGAAGCCTTCCAGATTGGTCACCGCGCGCAGCGAACGGCCGATCAGGCGCTGGATCTCCTGCGTGCGGCCGGACTGCTTGCCTCGCGCCGCCTCGCGGTCGGTGCGCGTGTGCGTCGAGCGCGGCAGCATGCCGTATTCGGCCGTGACCCAGCCGCGGCCCGAATTCCTGAGCCACGGCGGCACGCGCTCCTCGATCGAGGCGGCGCAGAGGACATGCGTGTCGCCGAAGCGGATCAGGCAGGAGCCTTCCGCGTGCTTGGCGAAGCCGGGCTCGATCGTGACCTGTCGCATCTCGTCGCCGGCGCGGCCCGAAGGTCGTGGCATTTCGTTTCTCCTTGTCTTCGGAACGTGCTTCTAGGCCATATGAGGGGCGGGGGGAACCGGGTCGAGGACGTTGACCCCGGGCCGGGGCCTACCTAACTTCCGCAACACATCCGTTTTTTCGGTAACATGGGAAGATGCACGACAAGGCCGTCATTCAGTCACTGGACGAACGCAGCCGCGAAATCTTCCGACATATCGTTGAGGGCTATCTGGAGACAGGGGCGCCAGTGGGTTCGCGCACGATCTCCCGCCGGCTCCATACCGCGCTTTCGCCGGCGTCCGTCCGCAACACGATGTCCGATCTGGAAGAACTCGGGCTGCTCTACTCGCCGCACACTTCGGCCGGCCGCATGCCGACCGAAGTGGGCTTGAGGCTGTTCATCGACGGATTCCTCGAAATCGGCGATCTGACCGATGACGAGCGGGCGTCGATCGAGGGGCATTGCGTCGCTGTCGGCCGCAACTATACGGACATGCTCACCCAGGCCAGCGACATGCTGTCCACGCTGTCGGGCTACGCCGGACTGGTCACGGTGCCCAAGAACGATCAGCCCCTCAAACATCTGGAGTTCGTCAGCCTGGCGCCCGACAAGGCGCTGGTGGTCATGGTCACGGTCGGCGGCGTGGTCGAGAACCGGCTGATCGCGCTGCCGCCCGGCCTGCCGCCCTCGTCGCTGGAGGAGGCAGGAAACTACCTCTCGGAGCGGTTGCGGGGCAGCACGATCACCGAGGCCAGGGACGCGATCCTGAAGGAGATCGAGGAACATCAGGCGCAGCTCGACGCGCTGGCGTCCCAGGTGGTGGAGGCGGGGCTCGCCGACTGGGCCGGCGGCGACGGCTCCAGCCGCCTGATCATCCGCGGCAGCGGACGGCTGCTGGAGGATGTACAGGCGATCGAGGATCTGGAGCGGGTGCGGCGCCTGTTCAACGATCTCGAGACGAAAAGCGACCTGGTGAACATGCTGGACCTCACCGGCGAAGGCGAGGGCGTGCGCATCTTCATCGGCTCCGAGAGCAAGCTGTTCAGCCTTTCGGGCAGTTCGATGATCGTCGCGCCCTTCTCCGACAGCAATCAGCAGATCGTCGGCTCGATCGGCGTGATCGGCCCGACGCGCTTGAATTACGCGCGCATCATTCCCATGGTGGACTACACCGCGCGCGTGATCGGAAAGCTGATCGGCTGAGCCTCGGCCCACGATGCGCCCTCCAGAATTCAGGACCGAACGATGATGCAGGAAGACGGCAAGAAGTTGCCCGAGGACAAGGTCGACGAGAGCCGGCCGACCGAGGAAATCGCCGACAGCGAGGATGCGGCGGCGGCGGCGGCCGAGCAGGCGGCCAACGACATGGAGCAGGAGCCCGACGCGCCGGCCGCGCCGCCCGAGAACGAGGTCGCGGGTGAGCCCGACGAACTGGCCGTGCTGACCGAGGAGAACGCATCGCTGAAGGACCGGCTGGTGCGCACGCTGGCCGACCTGGAGAACACCCGCAAGCGCGCGCAGCGCGACCGCGAGGACGCCCAGAAGTTCGCGGTCCAGAAGTTCGCGCGCGACATGTGCGAGGTCGCCGACAATCTGCAGCGCGCCATCGACGCCGCGCCGGAGGAAGGTGCGGACGAGAACACCATGGCGGTGCTGGAGGGTGTGAAGATCACCCGGGCCGCGCTGCAGCAGATCTTCGAACGTCATGGCATCCGGGTGATCGAAGCCAGGGACCAGAAGTTCGACCCCAATCTGCACGAGGCGATGACCGAGATCGACGTCCCCGGCGCGCCGCCGGGAATCTGCATCGAGGTGATCGAGACCGGATACACCCTGAACGGCCGTCTGCTGCGTCCCGCACGCGTCGTGGTGACGAAGGCGCAGAGCCGTTCCGCCGGCCAGAGGGTGGACACCCAGGCCTGAGGCCGGCGGCCGGAGCGGGGCGCGTGCCGATCCGAAATGACGAGCGGCTTCTGGTCGAGGCGGTGGTGGACTACGCCGAGCGCCGCGGCCTTGCCCTGACGCGGCTTTCGCATGACTGGATCCTGGTGCTCGAGGCGGCGGGCCGGCGCCACCTCGTCTTCGGCTATGACGTCGGGCTCAATGGCGCCGCATGCCTCAGGGTTGCCAACGACAAGGCCGCCAGCTTCGAGGTGTTGCGCGCCGCGGGCGTGCCCATGATCGAGCACCGGCTGTTCCTGGAGCCGATCATGCATCGCTTCACCGGACAGTCCGGCAACTGGCAGGCCTTGCTGAAGGCCTTCGCGGACTTCGGCGGCGACGTGGTGGTCAAGGCCAACGAGGGCACCAGCGGCAACGATGTTCACCGTGTGGATTCAGTGGCCGAGCTGGAGCGCGTCGTCCACATGCTGCTGCAGGGGTGCCGTTCCATCGCGCTCTCGCCCTTTGTCGAGATCGCTGCCGAACAACGCTTCGTCATCCTGGACGGCGAAATCGTGCTCGCCTACGACAAGACCAGGCCCGCCGTGGTCGGCGACGGAGAGCGCACCCTGCGCCAGCTTGCCGCCGCGGTCATGACACCGGAGATGGCGGAGGCCTTCGGCGAATGGCTGGCCGCCCGCACGCCGCGGGAACTGGACCGGGCGCCGGACAGGGGCGAGATCGTCACCGTCGGCTGGCGGCACAATCTCGGCCATGGCGCGCGGCCGAAGGAACTGGAATCGAGCCATCCCACCGTCGCCGCCAACGGCGAGATCGCCTTGCGCGCGGCCGAGGCGGTCGGCCTGCGGTTCGGCAGCGTTGACATCGCAGAGGCGGTCGACGGCGTGCCGGCGGTGATGGAAATCAATGCCGGCGTCATGCTGGAGCATTTCGCCCGCGCCGGCGCAGAGCGGCGCGCACGGGCGGTCGAAATCTACCAGGCGGCGCTGGCGCGGGCCTTCGACGCATAGGCATTTGGCCCGGACCGGGCGATGCTCTAGGTAGTACGCGGATAACAGCCGTTTGGGAGGAGCGCATCATGGGTGACACGTTCAGAGCCATCGTCGCCAACAAGACCGACGCCGGCTACGAGGCGAAGATCGAGGAGATCGGTCTCGACCAGCTATCCGAAGGCGATGTGGTCGTCGACGTGGCCTATTCGACCCTGAACTACAAGGACGGCCTCGCGGTCACGGGCAAGGGCAAGATCTGCGAGAGCTTTCCCATGGTCTGCGGCATCGACTTCTCCGGCACCGTGGCGTCGTCGGAAACCGACGCCTTCAAGCCCGGTGACCGCGTGGTCGTGAACGGCTATGGCCTCAGCCAGGACAAGAGCGGCGGCTATGCCCAGAAGGCGCGGGTGAAGAGCGACATTCTGGTGCGTCTGCCCGACGGTCTCGACCTGAAGCAGGCGATGGCCATCGGCACGGCCGGCTATACGGCGATGCTCTGCGTGCTGGCGCTGGAGAAACATGGCGTGGCGCCCGGATCGGGCGACGTGCTGGTCACCGGCGCGGCCGGCGGCGTCGGCTCGGTCGCGGTCGCGGTGCTGGCCAAGCTCGGCTACTCGGTTACCGCCTCGACCGGCCGTGAGGAGACCCACGGCTATCTGAAGGATCTCGGTGCGGCGAACATCATCGACCGCACCGAACTCTCCGAACAGGGCAAGCCTTTCCAGAAACCGCGCTGGGCGGGTGTGGTCGACACCGTCGGCTCCCACACTCTGGCCAACGCGCTGGCGCAAACGGCCTATGGCGGCTGCGTCGCGGCGTGCGGCCTGGCCGGCGGGCCGGACCTGCCCACCACGGTGCTGCCCTTCATCCTGCGCGGGGTGAATCTGGCCGGCGTCGATTCCGTCTACGCGCCCATGCCGGCGCGGCAGGAAGCCTGGTCCCGGCTGGCCGTCGACCTGCCGCTCGACAAGCTGGACGCCATGTCGGAGATGGCGCCGCTGCAGAAGGTGCTGGAACTGGCGCCCGAGATCCTGAAGGGCCAGGTGCGGGGCCGGGTCATCGTCGACGTCAACGCCTGAGGCGCCTGCCCCGGTCCCGTTCCGGGCAGGCCTTGACCCCGGGCTGGGTCCCAGGGTCAAGCCCCGGGACGGGGATGAATTGAAAGTGCCACCGGCTTTTGCCCGCTCCGGGATTCGATCCCGGAGCCCAGTCGGCCGTCATAGCCGGGGCAGGGGCACATCGCCCTACTTCAGATCGGCGCAGGCCTTCTGGATCCGCGTGCAGGCTTCCTTCAGCGCCTCGGTCGAGGTCGCGTAGGAGATGCGGAAATGCGGACTCAGCCCGAAGGCCTCGCCCTGCACGCAGGCCACGCCGACGCTTTCCAGCAGGTAGGTGACGAAGTCGGTGTCGTTGCCGATCTTCTTGCCGTCGGGCGTGGTCTTGCCGATGCAGCCGGCGCACGACGGATAGACGTAGAACGCGCCTTCCGGCGTCGAGCAATGCAGCCCCTCGGCATCGTTCAGCATGGCGACCACCAGATCGCGCCGTTCCTGAAAGACCTTGTTGCGCTCGGCGATGTAGTCGTTCGGGCCGGTCAGCGCCTCGACGGCCGCCGCCTGGCTGATGGAGGAGGGGTTGGAGGTCGACTGCGACTGGATCTTGGCCATCGCCGCCACCAGCGTCACCGGCCCGCCGGCATAGCCGATGCGCCAGCCGGTCATCGCATAGGCCTTGGAGACGCCGTTGACCGTCAGCGTGCGGTCGTAGAGGAACGGGCAGACCTCGGCGATGGTCGAGTACTCGAAGTCGTCATAGACGAGGTGTTCGTACATGTCGTCGGTCATGACCCAGACATGTTCGTGGCGTTTCAGCACCTCGCCCAGCGCCGCCAGCTCCTCGCGGGTATAGGCCGCGCCGGAGGGGTTCGACGGGCTGTTGAGGATCAGCCACTTGGTCTTCTTCGTGATCGCCTTGTCCAGTTCCTCGGGCACCAGCTTGAAGCCCTGGTTGGCGCCGGCCTCGATGAAGGTCGGCGTGCCGCCGGCCAGCAGCACCATGTCCGGATAGGACACCCAGTAGGGAGCGGGGATCAGAACCTCGTCGCCCGGGTTCAGCGTCGCCATCAGCGCGTTGTAGAGCACCTGCTTGCCGCCGGTGCCGACCGTGATCTGTTCGGGCGCGTAGTCCAGGTTGTTCTCGCGCTTGAACTTCTGGCTCACCGCGGCCTTCAGCTCCGGCGTACCGTCCACGTTGGTGTACTTGGTCTCGCCGTGGCGGATGGCCTTGATCGCCGCTTCCTTGATGTTGTCGGGCGTATCGAAGTCCGGCTCGCCGGCGCCCAGTCCGATGACGTCCTTGCCCATGGCGCGCAGCTCGCGGGCTTTGGCCGTGACCGCGATGGTCGGCGACGGCTTGATGCGGCTCAGCGATTCGGCAAGGATCGACATGGTTCCTGCTCCGGAATGATGTTTTGCGTGAGGCCCCTGCGACGGGCCGGCGGGAAACTACGCCCGGCGCGGAGGCAATTCAAGAAGGGCGAGGCCCTGCGCCGGCCGCCGCATGCGCCTGGGCGGAGGCGGCCCGGAACGCGATCAGGCCGGCCAGGGTCAGCGCGCCGATCACCATGATCGCGAAGTCGTAGCCGCCGGCGGCCCAGAGCAGCGTGCCGAGGAACGGCGCCAGGGCGAAGGCCAGCATGGTCGGCAGGGCAAGCGAGCCGTAGATCGCGCCGAAATTCTTTTCCCCCAGCAGATCGCGGGTCATCACCGGTTTCATGATGGAAAAGATGCCGATGCCGCTGCCCTGGAGGACGACGAAGGCGAAGATCAGCAGCGGCCAGAACGACGCCGTGAAGAGACAGACCGTTGCCAGCAACAGCGCGCCGAAGCAGTAGGTGGTGATGACATGGTTCGACAGGTGCCGCTCCGACAGCATCATGGCGACACGGCCGGCGACCTGCATCGGCCCCATCAGCGAGGCCGCCAGCACCGCCTGCTCCGGCGAGACGCCCCGGTCGTCCAGGATCGGCAGGATATGGTTGATGATCACGGCGTGATTCAGCGAGAGCAGCGCGAAGGCCAGCGCCAGCAACAGGAAGACGGGGCTGCGCAGCACCTGGGCGACGGTGCGCTCCGCGGCTGCGGCAATGCCGCCGTGAGCGGTCTCGGCGGGCGCCGCTGCGCCCGCGGCGCCGTGCGCGTGTTCCAGCGTCCGCGCGCCGAACAGCAGCAGCGGCGCGCCGGCGAATGCGATCAGGCCGGCGAAGACGAAGGCGGCGGTCTGCCAGTCCGCTTCGCGGGAGACGTAATGGCTGAGGGGGAAGCTCACCGTGCTGGCGAAGCCGGCCACCAGCGTCACCATGGTGATGGCGCGCCGCGCCGCCGCGCCGCGGGTCCGCGTGATCAGGGCGAAACAGGGCTCGTAGAGACAGCCGCCCATGCAGATGCCGATCGCCAGCCACAGGGCGGCGAAGACCCAGATATTCGGTGCGAAGGGCAGCAGCGCCACCAGTCCCGCGGCAACGAAGGCGAGGCCTGCGATGGTCTGTGGCCCGCGGCCGCGGTCGATCAGGCGGCCGGCCAGCGGGGAAACCAGCGCCGTCAGCACCAGGGCGGCGGCGAAGGCGGCGGTCAGCGTCGTCTTGGGCCAGCCTTCCACCGTTTCCCAGCGCAGCAGCATGGCGGGAAAGAAATAGTAGGTGCCCGCCCAGACGATGGTCTGGCCGATGGCGAGAGCGGCGATGGCGAGCCGGACGGTCACGGCCGGCCCCGGTCAGGCGGATGCATTCGGGGTCTGGTCCTGGTCCTTCAGCAGCCGGATCTCCCGCTGCGGGAACGGGATCTCGATGCCGTGCGCCTTCAGCGTCGACCAGATCATCAGCAGCAGATCGCCGCCGACGCGGTTGTCGCCATCATCGATCCCCTCCATCCAGAACTCGACCAGGATCGTGATGCCCGAATCGGCGAACTCCTGGATTTCCGCATCCGGACGTTCGGCGATGGGAATGTGCTCGCCGCTGAGCACCTTCGGATGGCTGGCGACGACGTCACGGATGATGGGGAACATCGCTTCCAGGTCGGTGTCGTAGGCGACCTGGAAGTTGAGCGCGTAGCGCTGCTTCTGGTTGTGATGCGTCCAGTTGGTGAAGGCCGTGGTGATGAACTGCTCGTTCGGCACCATGATGTCCTTGCCGTCGAAGGTCTCCAGGATGGCGTAGCGCATGTTGAGTTCGCGCAGCCGGCCCGCGCGGCCGTCCTCCAGCTGGATGTAGTCGTCGATGGTGATCGAACGGTCCAGCAGGATGATGATGCCGGAGATGAAGTTCGCCGCGATCTGCTGCAGACCGAAGCCGAGGCCGACGCCGATGGCGCCGCCGAAGACCACCAGGGTGGTCACGTCGATGCCCATGATCTGCAGCAGCAGGATGAAGATCAGCACGAACAGCGCGATCTGGAACAGCTTGGCGGCCACTTCCTTCGTGGAGGTGTCGAGCTGCTTCTGGCTGCGGATGACTTTCTGGCCGGTGCGGTTGGAGATACGCCCCAGCCAGAACAGCACCGCGCCGAAGATCAGCGTGCGCACGATCGTGTAGGCCGAGAAATGGATATTGCCGATCTCGAAGCTGATTTCCTCGAGCTCGCTGGTCACCGTGTCGAGCCAGCCGAAGACGTAGAGCAGCGCGATCGGCAGGCCGATAAAGGTCAGGATGCGGTTGATCGCCTGGTTGCGGATCAGGTGCGTGCCGAGGCGGTAGATGAGCTGAACCACCGAGACGCCCTGGGCGATGCGGATCAGCCAGTTCTCCCCGAACGCGGTCTCGCCGAAGACCGAGAGAGCGCCGAAGACGACCACGCACGTGAAGGGGAAGACCAGCGTGCGGGCGCGGAAGAAGGCCCATCTGATCTCGTAGCCCTCGGACGCCTTCGGCTCCCGGCTGAACCAGAAGAAGCGGCGCTGGATCAGGGTGGAGAGCAGCCAGGATGCGGCGAGCGCGGCCGCGATGGCGCCGAGCTGATAGTAGAACGCGGTCCCGCTCAGCGTGGTTTCAACCAGCGCCAGGTTGCGTTCCAACCAGATTTCCAGCCGTTCCATGATCACGCAGACCCGATTTCCATTGTGCGGCTGCACACGATCTTGGCCAAGGGGGGCGGCCGCGTCTGCAACAATCTTGCTGACCGCCCCGGCGGAGGGTTCCGGTCAGGCCGCCGCCCCGGTCAGGTCCACGCCCTTTCGCGCGGCCGTGGCAACGATATCCGCCCATGCTTCCGGCGCCAGCGGCAGGCCGCTTTCCAGCCGTTCCGCCATCACCTGGCGCTCCTTCTCGCCGGGGATCAGCACCTCGCCGCCGGGCGCCGTGGGTCGCGCCGACTTCACGAAGGCGGCGTAGGCGGTGATCTCCTCGAACAGGCCACTGCCCATCTCCCGCGGTGCGGCGGCCAGCGCTGACGGATCGATGTAGATGGACAGCATGCCGTTGCAGAACCGCCGCCGCTCCTCCTCGCCCAGAGCGCCGGCCGTGCCGGAGCCGGTCAGCGCGCCGGCCAGCATCTCCATCATGAAATTCATGCCGAAGCCCTTGTGTTCACCGAAGGCGCGAAGCGCGCCGGGCCCTTTGGCCGGGTCGGGAAAGGCGCCGTCGGAGACGTCGCCATAGAGCGGGCGGGGATCGCCAGTGATATTGCCTTCGCCGTCGACGATGGCGTCGGGCGGCAGGGGCTTGCCGCCCTTCAGCGCCACCAGCGCCTTGCCCTCCGCCACCAGGGAAGTGGCGAAGTCGAGCACGATCGGCTCCTCGCCCTCCCGCGGCACGCCGATGCAGAAGGGATTGGTGCTGCTGCGCCGGTCGATGCCGCCGAAAGGCGCGACCAGCAGGGAGCCGCGCACATTGACCATGTGCATGGAGACCAGCCCGGCCTCGGCCGCACGCTCCGCCCAGTCGCCGATGCGGCCCAGATGGCCCGAGTTCCTGAGCGCGGTCAGCGAGACGCCGTGTTCCTTCGCCTTGGCGATGCCGATGTCGACGGCCTGCTCGCCGATGGTCTGGCCGAAGCCGAAGCGGCCGTCGATCACCGCGAAGACCGGTTGGTCGACCATCAGCGCGATCGTCTGGCCGGGGATCTGGACGCCGTCCTCGGCCCACTGCACATAGCGCGGTATGCGGATCACGCCGTGGCTGTCGTGACCACGCAGGTTGGCGCCGGCGAGCCGGGTGATGATGCGCCGCGCTTCCTCGGGCGCGCAGCCCGCCGCCTCGAAAGTGGCCGCGCCGACGCGGTGCATGGTCTCGACCGGCACGAAGACCTGACCGTCGCGTTCGCGAATCTCGTTCATGATTCCCCCTTCTTCCGCCGGCGTCATCCGATCTCCCGGACCTTGCCGCTGGCGTACATGTCCTCGATATAGGCCGGCACGCCAAGCCCGCCCTCGACCTTCGCCAGCATCTCCGCCTCGGCGCGGCGCACGTCGTGCAGCTTTGCGATCACCGCGTCGATACGGGCATGGGGCACGACCACCACGCCGTCGACGTCGCCGACCACGATATCGCCGGCGGCGACCGTCAGCCCGGCCAGCACGACTGGTTCGTTGACCACGCCGGGGCCATTCTTGGCCGGGGAGTTGGGCGTGACCGCAGTCGCGAAACAGGGGAGACCGACATGGCGGATGCCCGGCGTGTCGCGTACCGCGCCGTCGGTCACCAGAGCCGCGGCGCCCCGGTTCTTCGCCATCTGCAGCACCAGATCGCCGACCACGGCGGTCTCGACATAGCCGTCGGTCGCGACCACCGCCACGTCGCCCGGCTGCAGCAGCGGCAGGGCCGCGAGCAGGGCCAGATTGTCCGCCGGCCCGGTATGGCAGGTCACCGCCACGCCGCAGAAATCCGACTGACCGGCAATGACGGGCTTGACCGCGGGTCCCATGGCGCCGCGCCCGCCCAGCGCGTCGACGACGAATCCCGTCGGCGCCCCGGTGATCGCGGCGACCTGTTCGGCGCTCGGCCGCGGCGTGTTCCGCCGCACCGTCACCAGCGGCGCGTCTTCGAGCATTCCAGTTCCTCCCTCGGTCCCGTTGGGGGATCGTTCTCCGCAGCCTAGCGCGCGGCGGTCGCCGGCACACCCCGATATGAGCCTCCCGGCTGCGAACGGGCGCAGAGGGAGGTGAACGCAAATTTAACGCGGGCCGGTCATGGTTCGGCAGGAGCCGGACAACCTGCAAAGAGAAGATCCGTGGACGGACGGCGGAGCATTCTGCACCAGGCGCGCAAGGTCATCGACGCCATGGCGCGGCGGCCGGTCGTGTCCGTCGCCTTCTTTGCCGCCGCCGGTCTGGGCCTGATCGCCGTACTCGCTGCGATGGTGCTGGACGACCTGCGCTACCGTACCGCGCTGGAGAGCGCACGGTCCTATTCGGCAACCCTCACCGCCGTCCGCGAATACTACACCTCCGTGGTCGTGCCCCGGGCCCGTATCGGCGGTCTGGAAGTTGCCCGCGATTACCATCAGCGCGAACGCGCGATTCCCACGCCGGCGACCATGTCGATCGAACTGGGAATCTGGATCAACGACCTGGTCCGTCCCGCCGAATTCCGCTTTTTCAGTGGTCACCCGTTCGACTACCGGGATGACGGCGGGCCGCGCAACGCCTTCGAGGCGGAGGCGCTGGAGCGGCTGGTGAACAACCGGGAGCCGGCTTTCAGCCGGGTCGTCCGTGATGGCGACGGGCTGCGCCTGCGCCACGCGGAGCCCGTGGTCATGGGCGCCGGCTGTGCGGCCTGCCACAACACCCATCCCGATTCGCCGCGTGACGACTGGAAGGCCGGCGACGTGCGCGGCGTTCAGGCGGTCAGTATCGCGCTGCCCCCGCTGTTTCCTTCGTTGAGCCGCGTGATCGATCCGTCCAATCCGACATTCTGGCCGATGCTGGCCCTGCTGGCCGGTCTGGCCGCGATCTGCGCCGTCTTTCTGGTGCTGATGCGTCGGCTGCGGCGCGCGCTCGATTATGCCCGCCAGCGCAATCGCCAGCTCGCCCAGGCGCGCATTCATGCCGAAGCGGCCTCCGAGGCCAAGTCGCGCATCATGGCCAATGTCAGCCACGAACTGCGCACGCCGCTCAACGCCATCATCGGCTTTTCCGAACTGATGGGCAGCGAGGCTTTCGGGCCGATGAACAACCCGAAATACCTGGATTATGCGCGCGACATCAAGCTGAGCGGCGAGCGGCTGATGAGCATCGTCGAAAACCTGATCGGCTTCTCCGAGATCGAGTCGGGCGCGATGGAACTGCGCCGCGAGGCGGTCAATCTGGATCAGGAGGTGCGTCGCGTGGTCGGCCTCTACGAGCCTGTGGCCTCGGAGCACGGGGTGTTCGTGCGCGTCGAACCCGCCTCGGCGGCGCCGGTGCTCAGCGTTGACCGGCGCGCATTCCGCCAGATCGTCGGCAATCTGGTCGCCAACGCGGTGCAGTACGCCGGGCCGCGCGCCATTGTCTCGATCCGCATCTTCGGCGATGCGATGGAAGCGGGCGTGATCATCGCCGACGATGGCGTCGGCATCGCGAAGGCCGAACTCCGCCGGCTACTGCAGCCCTTCGAGCGGGCCGGCGACCCGCGTTTCGCCAATGTCGACGGCATCGGTCTCGGTCTGCCCATCGCGCGTGAACTGGCCGCCATGCATGGCGGCTCGATCTGGATCGACAGCGCGCCGGGCAAGGGGTTGACGGCGCGCGTGACCTTTCCGCCCGACTGCATCATCGGTCACGCAGCCGAAGGAGGCGAGACGCGGACCCGGCGCGGACGGCGGTCCGTCAGCTAGTTGAAGCGGACATACTCGAAGTCTATGGGCCGGCCGTTGATGCCGCGGCGCGGCGGCGCGATCCAGGCGGCGAACTTTCCGGGCTCGTAGACCGGTTTCATCAGCGATTCGACGTACTTCTGATCCTCGTCGGTCGGCAGCCATTCATGGCAGCGCGCATTCCACTCTTCCGTCGGAATCAGCTTGCCTTCCGGCGTGCAGTGGATGCTGGCGAACTGCCCGATCTGGCGATGGAAGGCCCGGTGCGGCAGCTTCAGCCGGAAGTCGACGCCCGCCTTGGCGATCGCCTTGTTCCAGCGGTCCACGCCGCGCTGGCAATCGAGGACGTAGTCGTCGCGGAGCGCCTCGTTGAGTGCCTGAAGCGCGGGATCGTCGCGCATGACGAAGCGGCCGTCCTCCAGGTGCATGACCTCGTGGCTGGCGTCCTTCAGCAGGTGGTCGTCGTCCTTCCGCGTTTCCTCGAACCGGCCCTTGAGGCCCATCGTGTAGTAGTTCGCGGCGTTGGTGGAGAGTTCCGAACCGAACAGATCCACCGATACCGAGAAGTGGAAGTTCAGGTATTTCTGCAGCAGCGGGAGATTCACGCCGCCGAAGGGGCTGACGTCGTCGGTGTCGTGCTCCTTCATCAGCTCCAGCGTGCGGTCGATGACGCGGCCGATGCCGGTCTCGCCGACGAACATGTGATGGGCTTCCTCGGTCAGCATGAAGCGGCAGGTGCGCGAGAGCGGATCGAAGCCGGACTCCGCCAGGCTGGCGAGCTGGTACTTGCCGTCGCGGTCGGTGAAGTAGGTGAACATGAAGAAACTGAGCCAGTCCGGCGTCTTCTCGTTGAAGGCGCCCAGGATGCGCGGCTTGTCCTCGTCGCCAGAGCGGCGCTCCAGCAGGGCCTCGGCCTCCTCGCGGCCGTCGCGGCCGAAATGGGCGTGCAGCAGGTAGACCATGGCCCAAAGGTGCCGGCCTTCCTCGACATTGACCTGGAAGAGATTGCGCAGGTCATAGAGCGACGGCGCGGTTGCGCCCAGCAGGCGCTGCTGTTCGACGGAAGCGGGCTCGGTGTCGCCCTGGGTGACGATCAGACGGCGCAGCACGCCGCGGTACTCCCCCGGGACTTCCTGCCAGGCGGGCTCGCCCTTGTGGTCGCCGAAATTGATCTGCCGGTCGGGATTGCGGTCGGCCAGGAAGATGCCCCAGCGGTAGTCCGGCATCTTCACATAGTCGAAATGGGCCCAGCCCTTGGCGTCGACCGAGGTCGCGGTGCGCAGGTAGACGTCCTTCTGCTGAAATCCCAGGGGACCGATGTCGTCCCACCAGCTCAGGAAGTTCGGCTGCCAGGCCTCAAGCGCGCGCTGCAGGCGGCGATTGTCGGACAGGTCGACATTGTTCGGGATCTTGTTGACGTAGTCGATCGCCATCAGGCTCTCCTCTGGTCGAATTCGGTGCGCTCGCCGGAGCCGTAGAGTGGCAGCGCGCCCTTCTCGCCGGTGGCGTTGGGGCGCTGGAATATCCAGTTCTGCCAGGCGGAGAGGCGGGCGAAGATCTTGGTTTCCAGGGTCTCGGGACCGGCGAAGCGGAGCGACGCCTCCATGCCCGTCAGCGCGTCCGGCGAGAATGCGGCGCGCTCCTCCAGCGCGATGCGGACCTCGTCTTCCCAGTCGATGTCGTCGGGCGCGAAGGTGACGAGGCCGAGTTCCTCGGCTTCCAATGCCTCCACGTCTTCGCCGTCGCGTTCCAGCGCAGCGGCGAGCGCCGCCTCATCGCCGAGGAAACGGCTCTGCAGGCGCGTGAGTCCGTTGCCCATCGGATAGGCCCCGCGGTTGGCGACGGTCAGCCTCAGGGCCGCCGGCGGCCGGTTGTCGCCTTCGAACTGGCCGTCGAGCATGTAGGAGCGGTCGGCGGCCAGGGCGAGTTCCAGCAGGACGCCGGTGAAACAGCTCCCGGGCTCGATGAAGGCGAACAGCGACCGCGCCGAGACGTCGACGCGCTTCAGCACCCGGCGCAGATAGAGCGCGACCTCGCGGATGAACCAGTTGTCCATGTTGCCGGCCAGCAGCGCGTCGTGGCCGGCCACGCGTTCGCCGTCGCCCTCGGTGCGGAACACCCAGGCGCCGATGGTTTCCTCGTTGATGCGCAGATGCAGGATGGCGTCGTCCAGTTCCCTGGCCAGACGCAACGGCCAGAAGCCCGCGCCCTCCCTTTCGGCGGCCGCGGCGTCCGCCGGCGCGTCGGCCTGCGGACCCCGCACCGTGATCTCGGCGGCGCGGGCTTCCCGGTCGATCTCGACGCGGACGGTGGTGTAGCGGATGACGTCGCCGTCGATCTTCCGTCCCAGCGGCGTGAGCTCGACGCCCTTGGCGTCCGCGGGCCGGTCGGAAGCGGCGGCGAATTCGTGCGCGCGCTTCTCCGCGGCTTCCATCAGCTTGCTGCGCGGCACGGTCTCGTCGACCAGCTTCCAGTCGACAGCGCGCTTGCCCCGGACGCCTTCCTCGGTGGTGCAGAAGAAGTCGGCCCGGTCGCGGCGCACCCGGCGCTTGTCGACCAGTCGCGTCAGTCCGCCGGTGCCGGGCAGCACCGCCAGCAGCGGCACCTCGGGCAGGGACACCGAGGAAGAGCCGTCGTCGGCCAGCATGATCCAGTCACAGGCCAGCGCCAGTTCATAGCCGCCCCCGGCGCAGGAGCCGGTCACCGCGCAGATGTAGCGCTGGCCCGAATTCTCCGTCGCGTCCTCCATGTACAGACGCGTCTCGTTGGTGAACTTGCAGAAGTTGACCTTGTGGCTGTGCGTCGCGCTGGCCAGCATGCGGATATTGGCGCCGGCGCAGAACACCCGGTCATGGGCCGAGGTCAGGATCACGGCCCGGACTTCGGGGTGCTCGAAACGCAGACGCTGAATGCAGTCGTATAGTTCGATATCGACGCTGAGATCGTAGGAGTTGAGCTTCAGCTCGACGTCGTCGCGCAGCCCGCCCTTTTCATCGACGTCCATGCGCACCCAGGCGATCTCGCCGTCGATGTCCAGGCGCCAGTGGCGGTAGCTGTCGGGATGTCTCTCGAAGTCGATCATCGGGCAGCGGCTCTCCCTTGTCCTGAACATGCACTATAATGCATGCAAGAAGAGCCAACAACCCGAAATGAGAGACGCCCGCCATGTGCCGGCGGGCGTCTCCCAAGCTATCGGAATCGGTGGTCGGGTCGGTTCAGGAGCCTTCGTACTTGGGCGCCAGCTTCTCGGCCCGGCGCTGGCCCGCGGCGACCTGGCCGGGGCGCAGGTCGGCGCTCAGCTTGTCGCGCACCTCCGCAGCCTCGGAGTCGCCCTTCTGCGCCGCGATCTCAAGCAGCGCGTACGCCTGAACCTTGTCCTCGTCGACGCCGCGTCCCGCGGCGAACATCTCCGCCAGCGACTTCAGCGCGGTCAGATGCCCGGCGCGCGCGGCGGTCTGGTACCACGCGGCGGCCTTGTCGAGGCGGGGCTCGCCGGTGCCCTCGCCGCGCTCGAACATCTGCGCGGCGCGGAACGTGGCTTCCACGTCACCCTGCCCGCCGGTGTTCACATATTCCTGCAACGCGGCCTTGTGATCGCCGGCGGCATAGAGCTGTTCCGCCTCCTTGAGGCCCGCCTGCGCCGTTCCGACGCCAAGCGCGACCAGCATGGAGATGGAGGTAATGGCCGTCCTGATGAACATGTCTCGATCCTTCCTTCCCGGGATTCCGATACGCAACAAACTGGTCCGTACGAAATGGAACCTGACGCAACCCTCTTCGTGCGCTTTCGCGTGCAGTACAAGCAAATCACGGGCCAATACGGATTACCCGCACCTGCTGCCGGTTGACCGAAGCCTTCATGTCGAGAATCCGAACCAACAACCAAGCCTTGATTCATACGTCCCGGAAGTTCGCGTCGGATTTGCCTCAGGCGCCCCGGCCGACCGGATGCCGCCTGGTCGCATTCCGTGTCCGATTTTGTCGATACGTCTCAATGCGGCACTGCGGCCGAACATCATACATTGCAATTTGCGACGACGGTCACTTGACGGCCAGCCGCTCATGCGGCCCGGACAGCGGGCCAGCAGCGCAGGACGCGTTCGGCCACCGCATCGGGGGCCAATCCGGAGGTGTCGACGACCGCGTCCGCCTGCGCATAGAGCGCTTCCCGGTTCCGCAGGATGCGCTCCAGATCCTCCATCGCCTGCCGGTTGCCGGCCATCGGCCGCTGGTCGCCCTGGGCCACGACCCGCGCCATGTGCGCCTGCGGGTCGGCCCGCAGCCAGATCGTGAAGCAGCCGCCCAGCAACATCTGGAACGTTGCCGGGTTGGAGACGATGCCGCCGCCCGTCGCCAGCACGGCCTGCCGGCGGTCGCCGAGCAGACGCCGCAGCGCCTCGCCTTCGAAACGGCGATAGCCGGCCTGCCCGGAAAACTCGAATATCTCGTCCAGACCGAGCCCGGCGACCCGTTCGACTTCTTCGGCCAGTTCGACGAATTCGCTGCCGCGCCGCGCCGCGACCAGCCGGCCGACGGTCGACTTGCCGGCGCCGCGCAATCCGATCAGCGCGAGACGGCCATTGCGCTCGCTGCTGCGCACGAAGCGCTGTTCCAGCAGCCGGCGCGCCTCGGCGATCTGATCCGCCCCCAACTGGTCCAGCATACCGGCGAGCAACCTGTGATCGGGCGAGCGGTCGGGGCCGTCGTCGAGCAGTTCCGACAGCGGCGTCGCCAGTGCGCCGGCGACCTGCCGCAGCAGGACGATCGAGATGTTGCCCTTGCCCGCCTCGAGCTGGGCCAGATGCCGCTCAGAGACCCCGGAATGCTTGGCGAGATCCCTGCGCGTCATGCCGTGACGGGCGCGTGCATCGCGCACCCGTGTGCCGACCCCCTGGAGAAAGGCGGCGGTCGGATCCATCTGGTCTCGGGCAGGCGGCTCGCGCATTGTCATGCCTGCAGTATAATGCATTTGATCTGGCGGCGCATCCGCTTATGGGCTATAGGGGCGGGCGCGCGGCGGAACCGCAACTGGGAGCGTGGACCCATGGCCGATCCGATCAAGATACTCGTCGGCACCATGACCGGCACGGCCGAAATGGTCGCCGAGGACATGCAGGCGGCGATCGAGGCCGAAACCGAGCGGGAGACCGAAATCCTGCTGATGGACGATCTGGACGAGACGGTCTTTGACGACGTCGAGGCCGTCTATCTGATCGTCACGTCCACCTACGGTCAGGGCGACGTGCCAGACAACGCGCTCGATTTCTACGAGGCCCTGGAAGAGAAGGCGCCGGACCTGAGCGGCATCCGCTTCGGCGTCTTCGGCCTGGGCGATTCGACCTACGCCGACACGTTCAACCACGGCGGCAAACGGTTCGAGAAGGTGTTGCGGGAACGCGGCGCGCGCCAGATCGGCGAACGCTTCGCACACAATGCCAGCGGCGGCGACCTGCCGGAAGATGCAGGCGTCGAATGGGTCAGGCAATGGCTGGGGGAACTGAACCGCAGCCAGGAGGCCGCATGATGGGGGGATCACATGAACCTTTCGCGCTTCACCGAGGTCGACTGGGGCGCCAGCCCGCCTGAGATCCGGGTCCCGCGGGCCTACAACGCCGCGGCCGACTTCATCGACCGTCACATCGCCGAGGGCCGCGGCGAGCGGGTCGCCTTCATCGACGACCGCGAACAGGTCACCTATGGCGAGCTTGCCCGGCGCGTGAACCGCGCGGGCAATGCGCTGAAGGCGCTGGGGCTGCAGCCCGAGGACCGCATCATGATGGTGATGCTGGACACCATCGATTTCCCGGCGCTGTTCTTCGGCGCGATCAAGGCCGGCATCGTGCCCGTGCCCGTCAACACGCTGCTGACGGCCGACGATTACGCCTACATGCTCAGGGATTCGCGGGCCAGGGCGGTCTTCGTCTCCGACGCCCTCTATCCCGTCATCGAAAGCGCGCTGGAAGATCAGCCCTTCGTGCGGGACGTCGTCGTCTCCGGCGAGGCGGCCGGGGGGCGGCCGCGGCTTGCCGACCTCATGGCCCGCGCCGACGCCGATCTCGCGCCGGCGGAGACCCTGGCGGACGAAACCTGCTTCTGGCTCTACAGCTCCGGCTCGACGGGCCGGCCGAAGGGCGCGGTCCACATCCACTCCGACATGGTCAATACAGCGGTCCTCTATGGCCAGCAGATCCTCGGACTGAGCCAGAACGACACCGTGTTCTCTGCCGCCAAGCTGTTCTTTGCCTACGGGCTGGGCAATGCGATGACGTTTCCGCTCTATGTCGGCGGCAAGGCGGTGCTGATGGCGGAACGGCCAACGCCGGAAAGCGTCCTGAAGCGCCTGAACGACCACAATCCGACCGTGTTCTACGCGGTGCCGACGCTCTACGCCGGCATGCTGGCCGATCCGGCGCTCAAGCCGGCACGGGAAGATGCGGACCTGCGTCTCTGCGTTTCCGCCGGGGAGGCCCTGCCGCGGGATGTCGGCGAACGCTGGCGGCAGCGATTCGGCGTCGACATCATCGACGGCATCGGCTCCACGGAAATGCTGCATATCTTCCTGTCCAACCGTCCCGGCGAGGTCCGCTACGGCACGACAGGCAAGCCGGTGCCCGGCTACGAGGCGAAGCTGACCACCGAAGACGGTCAGGCCGTGCCGCAGGGCGAGATCGGCGATCTGTGGATCAGCGGGCCGTCCTCAGCCGTGGCCTACTGGAACAACCGGGCGAGGAGCCTGGAGACCTTCCACGGGCCGTGGACCCGGACCGGCGACAAGTACCTGATCGACGAGAACGGCTGCTATGTCTACCAGGGGCGGTCCGACGACATGCTCAAGGTCGGTGGAATCTGGGTCTCGCCCTTCGAGGTGGAATCGGCCCTGGGCGAGCATGAGGCCGTACTGGAAGCCGCCGTGGTCGGCCGCGCGGACCATGATGGCCTGGTCAAGCCGGAGGCGTTCGTGACCCTGGCGGAGGGCCGCACCGGCGATGACGCGCTGGCCGGGGAACTGCAGGGCTTCGTGAAGGACCGGCTGGCGAAGTACAAGTATCCGCGCTGGATCAACTTCGTCGATGAACTGCCGAAGACCGCGACCGGCAAGACGCAGCGTTTCAAGCTGAGGGACTGACGGGTCTTGGCCGGGTCCGATTTCGTGGAACTGGCCGGCGGCCGGATCGAGTACCGCTGGTACGGGCGGCCGGTCTCCGGCGCCGACGAACCGGTGGTGGTGTTGCTGCATGAGGGTCTTGGCTGCGTCGACCTCTGGCGCGATTTTCCCGATCGCCTCGCCGCGGCGCTGGACCTACGCGTGCTGGCCTACAGCCGCTATGGCTACGGCCGCTCGGCCCCGTGCCGATTACCCCGGCCCATCAGCTACATGCATGACGAGGGCCGGACAGTGCTGCCGGAACTGCTCTCGGCGCTGAAGATCGGCCCGCACCTGCTGGTCGGTCATTCGGATGGCGGCTCCATCGCGCTCGCCTACGCCGCGCTGGCGGCCCGGTCCGGTCTCGTCGGCCTCGTCACCATGGCCGCGCACATCTTTGCCGAAACGGTCAGCATCGAATCCATCGCCAGGGCCCGCGAGGCTTACGAACGCGGTAAGCTGCGCGAGGCGCTGGCCCGCCATCACGGCGACAATGTCGACTGCGCCTTCCGCGGCTGGGCCGATGCCTGGCTGAGCGGCGCCTTCGACGAGTGGAACCTGGTCGACCTGCTGCCGCGAATCGAGGCGCCGTGCCTGGTCATCCAGGGGGAGGGCGACGAGTACGGCACGGAGAAGCAGGTCGACGGCATCGCCCGGGGTGTCGCCGGTCCGGTCGAGACCCTGCTGCTGCCGGACTGCGGTCACAGCCCGCACCGCGACCGCCCCGAGGCGGTCCTGCCAGCCATCCGCCGCTTTTCGGCCTCACTGGCTTGAGCTACCATCCCGGCATGGCGCGAGGGGGCGACAATGACAGAATGGACGACGCGCCGTCGGCGGCACAGCTCAGCTATCTGAGGCGCGGGTTGGTTCAACCCGGGGGCAAGCTGCCGTTGTTCGATGAGGATGGTCAGGCTGTGTCCGCGCGGACAATCAGGATCTGCATCGAGAAGGGCTGGGCCGAGCCATGGTTCGACAATCCGATCAAGCCGGACTGGCTGGTCTGCCGGCTGACGGATGCCGGCCGCCACGCCGCCGAGGGGGCATGATCCGGGTCGTCGCCATGCTGGCCGCCGTCGTGCTTCTGGTCTCGGTGGCTGCGGCCGCCGATGACCGGACGCCCCAGGAACTGTGGGATGCGGCGCGCGGCGGCGAGGTCGAGGCGCAGATCGCGCTCGGCGACTACTACGGCGACCCGGAAGGGCCGGAGCCGAATCCCGAGACGGCCGTCTACTGGTACGGCGAGGCGATGAACAACGGCTCCAGCGAGGCCGCGGCCCGTCTCGGCGAGATGCTGCTCGACGGTGACGGCGTCGAGCCGGATTTCGGCCGCGCCATGGAGGCGCTGGAAATGGCTGCTTCGGCCGGCGACGCGATGGCGCAGTATCGTCTGGGCACCATTCATGCCAACGGCTTCGGCATCGCGTCCCCGGACGCGGCGCGGGCGCGGGGCCTGTTCGAATTGTCTGCGGCGCAAGGTTATCCGGCCGCGCAGGCGACGCTGGGGGTCTTCTATCAGCAGGGCATCGCGGGCGCCCAGTCGAACGAACGCGCGATCGAACTGTTCCGCGCCGCAGCACAGGCCGGTCACCCCCTCGGCCAGTATCACCTCGGCGTCCTGCACCTGACCGAGTTGCTGGGCGAGCCCGACCCCGCTGCCGCGAAGACGTGGTTCGAGCGCGCCGCGGCTCAGGGTCTGCCGCAGGCCGACCTCGCCCTGGCGCAGCTCTACATGTCGGGCAGGGGCGTGAACCCCTCATCCCAGAAGGCTTTCGAACTGGTCCTGCGCGCGGCTCGGGCGGGACTGCCCGACGCCCAGTTCCAGCTCGGCGTCTGGAGCGCTCACGGCGCTTTCGGCGAGCCGGACCAGTCGGAAGCCGTGTTCTGGTATCGCCGCGCCGCCGAGCAGGGCCATCCGGACGCGCAGTACCTGATGGGCAATCATCTGGCGACGGGACGGGGCGTCCGGAAGGACATGGACATGGCGCTGGAATGGCTGGCGGCGGCGGCGCGGGCGGGGCATCCTCAGGCCCGGCAGCGCCTGGAAACCTACAAGGCCATGCAGGACGGCGAAGCCGGGAAACAGGAGTAACGTAAACATGCCTGTGGGTGAGTTCTGGCACCTGGTTGTGGCGACCGCGGTCTTTCTGGCGATCCATGTCATCCCCTCCAGCGTGCTGCGGAACAGGCTGACCGGAGCGCTGGGGGAGGCCGGCTACGCCATCGCCTTCTCGGTCCTCTCGATCGCCGCGCTGCTCTGGATGGTGCTCGCATTCAATGCAGCGCCGCCCGGCCCGGTTCTGTGGATGAACCATGGCGTCGCGCAATACGTCACCCTGGTGCTCATGTTCGTCGCCCTGCTGATCGGCGTCGGCGGCCTGATCGGGCGCAGCCCGACGGCGGTCGGCGGCGGCGGCGTGGCCAGGAAAGGCGACCCGGCCACGGGCTTCCTGCGCATCACGCGCCATCCTTTCCTGACCGGCGTCGTGCTCTGGTCCGTGGCTCATCTGATCGTGCGCGGCGACCTGCGGGCCATCGTCTTCTTCGGCGGCCTCGGCCTGCTCGCCGCGGCCGGCACGGTGCTGATCGACCGCAAGTCGCGCCGCCGCCTGGCGGGGTGGGAGCGCTTCGCCGCCGTCACGTCGATCGTGCCGTTTCTGGCCATCATTCAGGGCCGAAACCGGCTGGTGTTCGGCGAACTGAGGTTGTGGCGCCTGGCCATCGGCTTCGTCGTCTTCATGGCCATTCTGCACGCCCATCCCTATCTGATGGGAACCTATCCGCTACCCGGCTAGGTGAATCCAGGGCTTGCAGACGCGCCCGCGGTCCATATATTAACTATATGGTTAATAGTAAACCGAACCTCGACCGCGTCTTCGGCGCTCTGGCCGATCCGACACGCCGGGCCATCCTGACAAGACTGAACCGGGGAGAGGCGACGGTCGGCGAACTGGCCGAACCTTTCGACATGTCGATGCCGGCCATCACCAAGCATCTCAACGTGCTGCAGCAGGCCGGCCTGATACACCGCCGCCGGGACGGCCGGATGAAACGCTGCAGTCTCAACCCGGAAGGCGTCGAAGCCGCGCGGGCCTGGCTCGCCGACTATCTTGTTGAAAGCGACGCGGCCCGGCGGCCATAAAGGCCCTCATGAACAAGGCCGAACGCGAGGAATTCTTCGCCCGGCTCAGGGCGGCGAATCCTGAGCCCCAAGGCGAACTCGTCTACCACAACGCCTACACCCTGCTGGTCGCGGTGGTGCTGTCGGCGCAGGCGACCGACATCGGCGTCAACAAGGCCACGGGCCCGCTCTTTCAGCTCGCCGACACGCCGGAGAAGATGCTGGAACTGGGTGAGGATCGGGTCCGCGACCTGATCAAGACGATCGGCCTCTACAGGAACAAGGCGAAGAACGTCATCCGTCTCAGCGAGCAGCTCATCGCCGAGCATGGCGGCGAGGTGCCCGGCGACCGCGATAAGCTGGTCAAACTGGCCGGCGTGGGGCGCAAGACGGCCAACGTTGTGCTCAACACCTGGTTCGAACAGCCGACGATCGCAGTGGACACCCATCTGTTCCGGGTATCCAACCGCACTGGACTGGCCAGAGGAAAGACGCCGGACGAAGTGGAGGCCAAACTGCTGAAGCGCGTGCCGGAGCCCTATCGGCGGCACGCCCATCACTGGCTGATCCTGCACGGGCGTTATGTCTGCAAGGCGCGCAAGCCCGACTGTCCGAACTGCGTGGTCAGCGATCTCTGCCGCTACAAGGCAAAGACGACAGCCGCCTGAGGCGCTGTCGTGCTACTCCGGCTTGACCGGCTTGTCGGCGTGCTTGTCGAGCTGATGCGGATTCATCATGCCCATGACGTTGTATCCGGAGTCCACATGGTGGACCTCCCCGGTGACGCCCGAGGACAGGTCGGAGAGCAGGTAGAGCCCCGCGCCGCCGACATCGTCCTGGGTGATCGCGCGCATCAGCGGCGCGTGGTCACGCGTGTAGCCGAAGACATAGCGCGCGTCGCCCACGGCGGCGCCGGAAACGGTGCGCATGGGGCCGGCCGATATGGCGTTGACGCGGATCATCTGGGCGCCGAGGTCGACGGCGATGTAGCGCACGCTGGCCTCCAGCGCCGCCTTGGCCACGCCCATGACATTGTAGCTCGGCATCCAGCGCTCGGCGCCGGAGAAGGAGAGCGTGAGAAGACTGCCGCCCGATTTCATCAGCGGCGCCGCGAGGCGGGCCGTTTCGGTGAAGGAGTAGCAGCTGATCTCCATCGTGCGCTGGAAGTTCGCCGGGCTGGTATCGACATAGCGGCCCTTCAGCTCGCCCTTGTCGGAGAAGGCGATGGCGTGAACGACGAAGTCCAGGTTGTCCCACTGCTGCCCCAGCTTCTCGAAGACCCGGGCCTGATCGCCCGGCTGGCCGACATCGCAGGGTTCAAGGAAGGTTGCGCCGACGGACTCCGCCAACGGCTTCACCCGCTTCAGCATGGCGTCGCCCTGGTAGGTGAAGGCCAGGTTCGCGCCTGCCGCATGCGCTGCCCTGGCGATCGCCCAGGCGATGGAATGATCGTTGGCGACCCCCATGATAAGTCCGCGGCGGCCGGTCAGGATGCCCTCTGTCTTCATCGATCAGTCCGCCAGCCGCTTGAATACGAGGCTGGCGTTGGTGCCGCCGAAGCCGAAGCTGTTCGACATCACGCAGTTGAGGCCGGCATTATCGATCCGTTCGCGCACCAGCGGATAATCGCCCACACCGTCGTCGGCATTGTCGATGTTCACGGACTTGGCGAGGAAGTCGTTTTCCAGCATGAGCAGGGAATAGATCGATTCATGCACGCCGGCGGCGCCCTGGCTGTGGCCGGTCAGGCTCTTGGTGGAGCTCACTTTCGGGAGGTTCTCGCCGAACACCTCGCGGATTGCATTCAGTTCGATGATGTCGCCGACCGGGGTCGCGGTGCCATGGGCGTTGATGTAGTCGACCGGCGTGCCGCCGACGGTGCCCAGCGCCAGGCCCATGCAGCGTTTCGCCCCCTCGCCGGAGGGCGCGACCATGTCAACGCCGTCGGAAGTGGCGCCGTAGCCGACGACCTCGGCATAGATCTTCGCGCCGCGGGCGCGGGCGTGCTCCAGTTCCTCCAGAACGACCATGCCGCCGCCGCCGGCGATGACGAAACCGTCGCGGTCGCGGTCATAGGCGCGGCTGGCTTCCGTGGGCCGGTCATTGAACTTGCTCGACATCGCGCCCATGGCGTCGAACAGCATCGACAGCGACCAGTGCAGCTCTTCGCCGCCGCCGGCGAAGACGATGTCCTGCTTGCCGAGCTGGATCGATTCATAGCCGTTGCCGATGCAGTGGGCGCTGGTGGAGCAGGCGGACGAGATGGAGTAGCTCATCCCCTTGATCTTGAACGCCGTCGAGAGGTTGGCGGAGTTGGTCGAGCACATGCATCGCGGAACCATGAACGGGCCGATCCGCTTCACGCCCTTCTCCCTGGCGATGTCGGCCGCCTGCACCTGGTTGGAGGTGGAAGGTCCGCCGGAGCCGGCGATCAGACCGGTGCGCGGATTGGATACGTCGTTCTCCTCCAGTCCGGCGTCGGCGATCGCCTCCTTCATCGCGATGTAGTTGTAGGCGGCGCCCGGTCCCATGAAGCGCAGCACGCGCTTGTCGATGTGGTCCGCCGGATCCAGCTTGATCGAGCCGTGAATCTGACTGCGCATCCCGAGTTCGGCGTATTCGTCCGCGAAGACGATACCTGACCGGCTTTCCCTGAGGCTGGCCGTCACCTCTTCCTTGTTGTTGCCAATGGAAGAGACGATGCCGAGGCCCGTGACGACTACTCTTTTCAAGGCGCAGCCCTCAATTGTTGGCGGTGGTAAACAGTCCGACCCTCAGATCGTTGGCGCGGTAGACCTCCTCGCCGTCGACCTTGACCACGCCATCCGCGATGCCGAGGACGAGCCGGCGCGCAATGGTGCGCTTGATCGACAGGTGATAGGTGACCAGCCTGGCCGTGTTCAGGATCTGGCCGCCAAGCTTGACCTCGCCCACGCCCAGTGCGCGCCCCTTGCCCGGCAGGCCAAGCCAGCCCAGGAAGAAGCCGACCGACTGCCACAGCGCGTCGAGACCGAGACAGCCGGGCATCACCGGGTCGTTCTCGAAATGACACTTGAAGAACCAGAGGTCCGGCTTGACGTCGAGCTCGGCCTCCAGTTCGCCCTTGCCGTACTCGCCGCCGTCCTGGTTGATCTTCGTTATGCGGTCGAACATCAGCATCGGCGGCAATGGCAGCTTCGCATTGCCTTCTCCGAACAGCCGCCCATGGCCGCATTCAAGCAGTTCTTCATATGTGTAGCTGGACTGACGTTCGCTCAAAAGGTCGCCTCGATAGGTGCTCGGCCGGACCCGGCGGTCCGGCGGTGGTTGGTGCGGAACTCCGCGGCGACTATAACCGTAACATCTTGGCCGCAAAACCCGAATGTCCCGGCGACGGGACCTCCGCCGGTCCCGCGGCGAGAGGGGTTCCGTTCGCCTGTTCTCCTCGCTATATAAGCGATATGTCGGAAACCGAAACATCGAAGCTCGTCGATCGTCTCCGTGCGGCCCGTCTCAGGCCGACGCGCCAGCGCGTCGCGCTGGCGGAACTGATCTTCGACGGCGGCGATCGCCACCTCACGGCGGAGCAGCTCTTCGACGAGGCCTTGAGGGCCGGCGTCGCCGTGTCGCTCGCCACCGTCTACAATTGCCTGCACCAGTTCCGCAAGGCGGGGCTGGTGCGCGAGGTCGTGGTGGATCCGGGGCGATCCTATTTCGACACCAATGTCAGCGATCACCACCATTTCTATCATTCCCGCACCGGTGAACTGATCGACATTCCCGGCGCGGCGATCGCGCTGGGCGACCTGCCATCGGCCCCGAAGGGCATGCGCGTCGAGAGCGCCGAGGTGATCATCCGCCTGTCCGACGAATAGCTGCCGGCAAGAAGTATTTGCAATCGCGTCGCAACTGCATTAGTTTAGAATTATTCTAATCTAGTTGACGCTTCCTCCATGCTTGGCTAGAAATACTGCGAGCGCTGCGAAGGCGCCGCGCAATGCCAAGCATCACCTGGAGGAGAGCACCATGCAGCTCAAGGGAAGCAAGACCGAACAGTCCCTGAGGGAAGCCTTTGCGGGCGAATCCCAGGCCAATCGCCGCTATCTCTATTTCGCGCAGAAGGCCGACGTCGAAGGCTTCAACGACGTCTCGTCGGTCTTCCGCTCGACCGCCGAGGGCGAGACCGGCCACGCGCACGGCCATCTGAAGTTCCTGGAGGAGGTCGGCGACCCGGCCACCGGCGAGCCGATCGGCTCCACCCAGGAGAACCTGAAGGCTGCCATCGCGGGCGAAACCCACGAATACACCGACATGTACCCGGGTATGGCGAAGACCGCGCGCGACGAGGGCTTCGACGAGATCGCCGACTGGTTCGAAACTCTGGCCAAGGCCGAGAAGAGCCACGCCGGCCGCTTCCAGAAGGCGCTGGACACGCTGGGCTGAGCAGCCCTGCCGACGTTCGGGCGGTCCCTTACGGGGCCGCCCGCTCGTCCGACTGCAAGATCATTTCCCGTTACGTCATTTATCAGGAGCCATCGACATGAGCGAAGGCGGTCTCGAGGCGCCCCAGCGCATTCCGCTCAACTGGCAGGATCCCGAGTTCTACGACGCCGAGGCCATTGATGCCGAACTGCGCCGGGTCTTCGACATCTGTCATGGCTGCCGGCTCTGTTTCAATCTCTGCGACAGCTTTCCCCGGCTGTTCGATCTGATCGACGAGAGCGAGACGGGCGAGCTGGACAGCGTTTCCTCGGATGGCTTCAAGCCCGTCGTCGACGCCTGCACGCTCTGCGACATGTGCTTCATGTCGACCTGTCCCTACACGCCGCCGCACGAGTTCATGCTCGATTTCCCGCACCTGATGCTCCGCCACCGCGCCGCCGAGCACAAGGCGAAGGGCAAGGGCTTCTGGGACGATCAGCTTACCCGCACCGACCGCAACGGGCGCCTCGCCGGCATGGCCGCGCCGCTGGCGAACTGGGCCACGAAGACCGGCAACGGTCTGACGCGACCGATCCTGGAGGACGTGGCCGGCGTCGACCGCAAGGCCGAGCTGCCGAAGTTCCATTCGAAGAGCTTTGCCTCCCGCGCCGCGCACGGCCCCGAGGTGAACCGCGAGGCGCCGGCCGCCGGGCGCAAGGCGGTGCTCTACGCGACCTGTTTCGTGAACTACAACAACCCCGGCATCGGCGAGGCGACCCAGGCCATCCTGGCCGCCAATGGCGTCGAGACCGTGGTCGAGTATCCCGAATGCTGTGGCATGCCGCAGCTCGAGCACGGCGATCTGGCCGATGTCGCCGGCCGGGCCCGGCGCGTGGCCGCGGCGATGAAGCCCTGGCTGGACGATGGCTATGACATCATAGCCCTGGTGCCGTCCTGCGCGCTGATGCTGAAATTCGAATGGCCGCTGCTGCTGCCCGACGACCCGGCGGTGAGGCGTCTGGCCGAAGCCACCCGAGACGTTGCCCAGTACATCGTCGAGATCGCCAAGGGCGAGGGACTGGCTGTGAAGCCGAAGCCGCTGGACGGCGGCGTCAGCCTGCATCTGGCCTGTCACGCGCGGGCCCAGAACATCGGCCAGAAGGCGGCCGAGATGCTGCGCCTGATCCCCGACAGCGATCTCAAGATCATCGAGCGCTGCTCGGGCCACGGCGGCAGCTGGGGCATCAAGAAGGAGAACTTCGAGACCGCGCTGAAGGTGGGCAAGAACGCCGCCCGGGCGGCCGGCCGCGAAGGCAAGGAATACGTGGCTTCGGAATGCCCGCTGGCCGGCATGCACATGCTCCAGGGCATGGAGATCCTCAACGGGGAGAACCCGGACAACTTCCATGCGCCGCCGAAGACATCACATCACCCGGTAGAGCTGTTTGCCCGGGCCTGCGGCCTGATCTGAACGATGTCCACGGCGCCGGCGCCTGTCCATGCCGGGACGGTGTCCGCCCGCCGGGCGGGGACAGCCAAACTGATGGAGACCGTAGAATGCAGATCGAGAGCAAGACCGAACTGAAGCCCGAGGACATCATTCCGGTCGAGGAATTCGAGGCGCGCCGCAAGGAGCTTCAGGCCGAACTCCGCGCCCACAAGAAGCACCGCCGCGTCGATGTCGGGCCCTTCTGTTCGGTCTATTTCGAGAGCTATTTCACCATGTGGTGGCAGGTCCAGGAGATGCTCCGGGTGGAGCGCGGCGGCGACGCGCAACTCGCCGACGAGATCACGGCCTACGCGCCGCTGATCCCTGGCGGCCGCAACCTGACCGCGACCATGATGATCGAAATCGAGGATCCGGTGCGCCGTCACCGCGAGCTTTCGACCCTGGGCGGCATCGAGGAGACGGTGGCTCTTGTCATCGACGGCGAGACGGCGAAGGGCGTGGCCGACGACGACGTCGACCGCACGACCGCCGACGGCAAGGCGTCCTCGGTGCACTTCTTCAGCTTCCCGCTGAGCGAGACGCAGGCGGCGGCGCTGAAGAAGGGCGGCGCAGAGGTGCAGCTCCGCATCGGGCACCGCAACTACAACCACATCGCGATCCTCTCCCCCGACCAGGTGGCTTCCCTGGCCGGCGATCTCGTCTGAGCGTCGACGTTGCCGGGCCTTCGGGATTGGCGTATTGAGAATGACGACAAGATCAATAAGCCACAGGGAGGCATGATCATGAAATTCCTAGCCGCTACCGCTGCCGCCGCGGCGCTGGTTCTCGCCGCTGGCGCGGCCCATGCCGACTGCCAGGACGGCGAAACCGTCATCAAGTTCAGCCACGTCACCAACACCGACAAGCATCCCAAGGGCATTGCCGCCAGCCTGCTGGCCGAGCGCGTCAACAAGGAGATGGACGGCAAGGCCTGCATGCAGGTCTTCCCGAGCTCCCAGCTCTACAACGACGACCAGGTGCTGGAGGCGCTGCTGGCCGGCGACGTCCAGCTCGCCGCGCCGTCGCTGTCGAAGTTCGAGAAGTTCACCAAGAAGTTCCGCATCTTCGATCTGCCCTTCGTCTTCACCGATGTCGACGCCGTCGACCGCTTCCAGAACTCGCCCGACGGGCAGAAGCTGAAGACGTCGATGGAGCGCCGCGGCCTGACCGGGCTCGCCTTCTGGCACAACGGCATGAAGCAGATGTCGGCCAACAAGCCGCTGATCCACCCGTCCGACGCCGAAGGCCTGAAGTTCCGCATCCAGCAGTCGGACGTGCTGCAGGCCCAATTCGAGGCGATCGGCGCCAATCCGCAGAAGATGGCCTTCTCCGAGGTCTACGGCGCGCTGCAGACCGGCGTGGTCGATGGTCAGGAGAACACCTGGTCGAACATCTACGGCCAGAAGTTCTTCGAGGTTCAGGACGGCGTGACCGAGACCAACCACGGCATCATCGACTATCTGGTGGTGACATCCACGGACTGGTGGAACGGCCTCGACGCCGATGTACGCGATCAGTTTTCGACCATCCTCGCCGAAGTGACCCAGACCCGGAACGCCGAATCCACCTCGGTCAACGAGCACAACAAGCAACTCATCATCGCCGCGGGCAGCCCCGTGCGCACCCTCTCGGCGGAACAGCGCCAGGCTTGGGTCGATGCGATGAAGCCCGTCTGGGACCGGTTCAAGGACGACATCGGTCAGGACCTGATCGACGCCGCCGTCTCCTACAACGTCTCCAACTGACAGGCGCCGCGGGCCGCCGTATTCGTACGGCGGCCCGACCGGCCGCCCGGGCGGCCGGGCCGGGGGGACCTCAGGGTGAATGCCGAGCCGAAATCCGGCGCAGGCCGGGTCGTCGACCAGATCGAGGAGACGCTGATCGCCCTCCTGCTCGGCTTGATGACGCTGGTGACCTTCGCCAACGTCATCGCCCGCTACGTCTTCAACGACAACATTCTCTGGGCGCTGGAGACCACGGTGTTCCTCTTCGCCTGGCTGGTCCTGCTGGGCGCGTCCTATTGCGTGAAGATCACGGCGCATCTGGGAGTGGACGCGGTGATCGGTCTCGCCTCGCCGCCGGTGCGCAGGATCCTGGTCCTGACCTCGGTGGTCTGCTGCCTCGCCTTCTCGATCCTGCTGCTGATCGGCGCCTGGCAATACTGGTCGCCGTTCTTCGGCCGGCAGGTCTGGTACGAGGTCAACGACATTCCGATGCCGGCCTTCCTGCAGTTCCTCTCCGACTGGCTGAACGAGGGCGAGCGCTATGAGAAGATGCCGCGCTTCATCCCCTATTTCGCCCTGCCGCTGGGGATGGCGCTGCTCACCTTCCGCTTCCTGCAGGCCGGCTGGCGCGTCCTGAAGGGCGAGCAGGAGACGCTGATCGCCGCCCACGAGACCGATATCGACAGCGCCGGCGTGGCGCCGGTCGACCGGATCACCGACCTGCCTGACCCGGGGGAGCGACGCTAGTCCATGGAAGTCGCGCTTCTCTTCACCATGGTGATCGGGCTGCTGCTGATCGGCGTGCCCATCGCCGTCGCCCTCGGCCTGTCATCGATCGGCTTCCTGCTGATCTTTTCCGACAGCTCGCTCGGCTCCATCGCGCAGACGCTGTTCAACGCCTTCGCCGGGCACTACACGCTGCTGGCGATCCCGTTCTTCATCCTCGCCTCCGCCTTCATGTCGACGGGCGGCGTGGCCCGGCGCATCATCCGCTTCGCCATCGCCTGCGTCGGCCATCTGCGCGGCGGGCTGGCCATCGCCGGCGTCTTCGCGTGCATGCTGTTCGCGGCGCTCTCCGGCTCGTCTCCGGCTACCGTGGTCGCCATCGGCACCATCGTCATCGCCGGCATGATCAAGGTCGGCTACAGCCGCGAATTCGCCGCCGGTGTGATCTGCAACGCCGGCACGCTGGGCATCCTGATCCCGCCCTCCATCGTCATGGTGGTCTACGCCTCCGCGGTAGACGTCTCGGTCGGACGCATGTTCCTGGCCGGCGTCATCCCCGGCCTCGTCGCCGGCGTCATGCTGATGATCGGCATCTACATCGCCGCCCGCATCAAGGGCCTGCCGGCGCAGCCCTGGGCGGGCTTCCGGGAGATCCTGGAATCGGCGATGGATGCGGCCTGGGGCCTGTTCCTGATCGTCATCATCCTGGGCGGCATATACGGCGGCATCTTCACGCCCACCGAAGCGGCCGCGGTGGCGGCGGTCTACGCCTTCCTGATCGCCAACTTCGTCTACAGGGACATGGGCCCTCTGAAGGGCGGCAGAAAGCTGTGGCGCAACCCGGCCGCGCTGCTGACGGCCTTCGTCCACCCGGACACCAAGGCGACGCTGTTCGAGGCCGGCAAGCTGACCATCCTGCTGCTGTTCATCATCGCCAACGCGCTGATCCTGAAGCATGTGCTGACGGACGAACAGATCCCGCAGTCCATCGCCAGCGCCATGCTGGAGGCCGGATTCGGGCCGATCATGTTCCTGATCGTGGTCAACGTGATCCTGCTGATCGGCGGTCAGTTCATGGAGCCCTCTGGCCTGATCGTCATCGTCGCGCCGCTGGTCTTTCCCATCGCCATCGAGCTTGGCATCGACCCGATCCATCTCGGCATCATCATGGTGGTGAACATGGAGATCGGAATGATCACGCCGCCCGTCGGGCTCAACCTGTTCGTGACTTCCGGCGTCGCCGGGATGCCGATGATGGCCGTCGTCCGCGCGGCCCTACCCTGGCTCGGGATCCTGTTCCTGTTCCTGATCCTGGTGACCTACGTGCCCTGGCTGTCGACCTTCCTGCCGACAGCCTTCATGGGCCCGGAGATCATCACGCAGTAGGCGCGCGCAATCCGCGCAAAGAAAAAAGAGCCGGATCCTTCGATCACGGCTCTTTTCGTTGTCGCCTTCGCTGGACCGGCGGCGCGCATCTGTCGGCGGCGCTCGACCGGCTTCCTCCCGAGACTTGGGCGTCGAGGTTTCAGGGTATGGCCGGAGACACCGTTACGCAAGCACAATGCTTAACGAACAGGCGTCATGCCGCCATTTTGTCCAGCTCCTGAATCAGGGCGTCGGTCATCGTCGCCGTCGAGACGGCGGCCATGCCGCTCGCCATGATGTCGGGGGTGCGCAGGCCCTTGGCGAGGACGTTGTTGACCGCCTGCTCGATCAGGTCCGCATCCTCCGGCAGGTCGAAGGTGTAGCGCAGCGACATGGCGTAGCTGAGCAGTGTCGCCAGCGGATTGGCCTTGCCCTGGCCGGCGATGTCGGGCGCAGAGCCGTGCACCGGCTCGTAGAGCGACTTGCGCCGTCCGCTCTCGTCCACGTCGCCCAGCGAGGCCGAAGGCAGCATGCCGAGCGAGCCGGTCAGCATCGCCGCGGCATCGGAAAGCATGTCGCCGAACAGATTGTCGGTGACGATGACGTCGAACTGCTTCGGCGCGCGGACGAGCTGCATGGCGCAGTTGTCGGCGTACATGTGGCTGAGCTCGACGTCGGAGAACTGTTCCCCGTGGAGCTTCGTCACCTCCTCGCGCCAGAGCACGCCGGACTCCATCACGTTCGCCTTCTCCACCGAGCAGACCCGGTTGGAACGCTTGCGGGCGAGATCGAAGGCGACGGCCGCGACACGCCGGATTTCGGACGTGGTGTAGACCTGAGTATTGACACCACGGCGCTCCCCGTTGGGCAGGGTTTCGATGCCGCGCGGCTCGCCGAAATAGACGCCGCCGGTCAGCTCGCGGATGATCATGATGTCCAGGCCGGCGACGATCTCGGGCTTCAGCGTCGAGGCCTCGACCAGTGCATCGAAGCAGATTGCCGGGCGGAGATTGGCGTACAGACCGAGATCCTTGCGCAGCCGCAGCAGGCCGCGCTCCGGCTTCCGCTCGAAGGGCAGGTCGTCCCACTTCGGGCCGCCGACGGCGCCCAGCAGCACTGCGTCGCAGTTCATGGCCTTGTCGACGGTCGCATCGGTCACGGGCGCGCCGTGTTTGTCGATGGCGGCGCCGCCCACCAGATCCTCGTCCACGTCGAAGCTGACGGCGCGGCGCCTGTCCATCCAGTCGATCACCTTGCGGACCGTGCCCATCACCTCCGGCCCGATGCCGTCGCCCGGCAGGATCAGCAATTTGCGGTTCGAAGCCATTTCGTGTTTTCCCCTCGTGCGGTCATTTCAGTTGTCATCCCCGACCGGTCCGGGACCGCCGGACGACTCGGGGATCGGGAGCCGAACTGGCGTGAGCCGCCGCCCGATCCCCGCGCGCCGCGGCGCGACGGCGGGGATGACAGAAACATGGATCAGGCGCGATACAGCCAGGGCTGCGCGTTCTTCTGGCCGCTCTCGAAGCTGTCGATGGCGGGCGCGGACTGCATGGTCAGGCCGATATCGTCCAGGCCGTTCAGCAGGCAGTGCTTGCGGAAGGGGTCGATCTCGAACTCGAAGACCTTGCCGTTGGAAGCCTTCACCGTCTGCGTCTCCAGGTCGACCTCCAGCTCCAGGCCCTCGGCCGCGTCCGCCAGCAGGTAGTCGACCGCCTCCTTGGGCAGGGAGACCGCCAGGATGCCGTTCTTGGCGCAGTTGTTGTAGAAGATGTCGGCGAAGCTCTCGGCGATGACGCAATGGATGCCGAAGTCGAGCAGCGCCCATGGCGCGTGCTCGCGGCTGGAACCGCAGCCGAAGTTCTTCCCCGCGACCAGGATCTTCGCGCCGCGATAGGGCTCCCGGTTGAGCACGAAATCCAGGATCTCCGCGCCGTCGTCGGCATAGCGCGCCTCGTCGAACAGATGCACGCCCAGGCCTTCCCGCTTGATCGTCTTCAGGAACTGCTTGGGGATGATCATGTCCGTGTCGATGTTGTTGACCTTCATCGGCGCGGCGATGGCCTTCAGCCGGTCGAATTTCTGCATGTCTGCCTCACTCCCTCGGGACGCGTGCGCATTGTCATAGCGCCGGGCGGCGCATAGTTAAAGTACAAGCCGATCCTCGGCGACGGAGATCAGACCCATGCCCACGGACGCCCGCTTTCCCGACCCGAAGGACGAGACCGCCTCGGCGCGCTATCAGGCCAACGTCAAATCGATCGTCATCACCTATCTGCTCTGGTTCTTCCTCGGCTGGCTGGCGCTGCACCGCTTCTATCTCGGCCGCTGGGTTTCCGGCCTGATCATGCTGCTGATGTGGGCCGCCGGCAGCGGCCTGGCCTTCATCCTGATCGGCTACTTCCTGCTGATCCCCTGGGCGGTCTGGTGGTTCCTCGACCTGTTCCTCATTCCCGGCATGGTGCGGGCGGAGAACAACGCCGTGGTCGACCGGATCGAGCGGGGCTACTGACCCGTCAGCCCTGATAGTCGCGGACGTCGGCCAGCTTGCCGGCGATCGCGGCCGCGGCGGCCATGGCCGGGCTCACCAGATGGGTGCGTCCGCCGCGGCCCTGCCGGCCCTCGAAGTTCCGGTTGGACGTCGACGCGCAGCGCTCGCCCGGCTCCAGGCGGTCGGCGTTCATCGCCAGGCACATGGAGCAACCGGGTTCGCGCCAGTCGAAGCCGGCCTCGACAAAGATCCGGTCCAGGCCTTCCTGCTCGGCCTGCTCCTTTACCAGGCCGGAGCCGGGCACGATCATGGCGTGGACATTGCCGGCGACCTTGCGGCCCTTCGCGATCGCTGCGGCGGCGCGCAGGTCCTCGATCCGGCCGTTGGTGCAGGAGCCGATGAAGACCTTGTCGATGGCGACATCGGTCAGCTTCACGCCGGGCTTCAGGTCCATGTAGGTGAGCGAGCGTTCCATGGAACTGCGCTGGATCTCGTCGTCGATCTCGGCGGGGTCGGGTACACGGCCGGTGATCGGGGCCACGTCCTGCGGGCTGGTGCCCCAGGTGACGTGCGGCGCGATGTCGGCGGCGGCAAGCTCGATTTCCTTGTCGTAGCGCGCGCCGGGATCGGAGGCGTAGGACTTCCAGTACTGCACCGCCTGTTCCCAGGCGCCGGCCTTCGGCGCCATGGGGCGGCCCTTGAGATATTCGAAGGTGACGTCGTCGGGCGCGATCAGGCCGGCGCGGGCGCCCGCCTCGATCGACATGTTGCAGACGGTCATGCGGCCTTCCATGGACAGGCCGCGCATGGCCGAGCCCGCATATTCGATGACGTGGCCGGTGCCGCCGGCGGTGCCGGTGCGGCCGATGATGGCCAGGATCAGGTCCTTCGCCGTGACGCCGACGGGCAGATCGCCCTCGACGGTGATGCGCATGTTCTTCGACTTGCCCTGCAGCAGGCACTGGGTCGCCAGCACGTGCTCCACTTCGGAGGTGCCGATGCCGAAGGCCAGCGCGCCGAAGGCGCCGTGAGTTGCCGTGTGGCTGTCGCCGCAGACGATGGTCATGCCCGGCTGGGTGAAGCCCTGCTCCGGGCCGATGATGTGGACGATGCCCTGGCGGATGTCGTCCATGCCGAAATAGGGCACGCCGAAATCGGCGCAGTTCTTCTCCAGCGTCTCGACCTGGATGCGGCTTTCCTCGTCGGCGATGCCGACGCTGCGGTCCGTGGTGGGGACGTTGTGGTCGGCGACGGCGAGCGTGGCGTCGGGACGGCGCACCTTGCGCCCGGCCGTGCGCAGACCCTCGAAGGCCTGCGGGCTGGTCACCTCGTGGACCAGATGGCGGTCGATATAGAGGATGGCGGTCCCGTCCTCGCGGTTCTCGACGAGGTGGGAGTCCCAGATCTTGTCGTAGAGGGTCCTAGGCGCGGTCATGATCGGCAGTCTCTTCCCCGGGCAGGCTTGGCATGAATTGCGCTATTCCCTAGGCTCCGGCGGGCGTCAGGTCAATCGCAATGGCGGGGAAGGGGCCGGGGTTCAGGGCGCGCGCTGGCGCATGGCGCGGCGCAGGCCGATCTCGTCGAGGCGGAGCTGCTCCCGGCGGTCCGCGGCCTTGCGGCGTTCCAGCCGGCGCCGTTCCAGGACGATCTCGTAGCGCTTCTTCTCCTGGAACGCTTCCGTCACCTGCTCGCGGGCGAACTCGAGCTGCCGGTCGACCTCGGCCAGCGACTCGCGCAGGCGAACCTGGCGATCCCGCGCCGTCTGGATGAAGCGGCCGAGGCCGTCCGTCAGCAAGGGATCGGTCCGGGCGGAGCGCATCTCGTGGGCGATCTCGTTGTCGATGGAGATGATGCGGTCGGCGAAGCCCTGCCGCATCGCCTCCAGGTCGTTCACCGTGCGGCGCTTCTGCTCCAGGTCCAGCCGGACCATCTCCACCAGGCGTTCCAGAGTCTTCATGCTGCGGCCCTCTCGGCCCGGACGATGCCGGCCAGTTCGGCGAAGCCCTCGTCCAGCGGCGCCTTCTCGTTCATGTCCTGCGTCAGGAAGGCCTCGAGCTGCGGGTTGTAGGCGATGGCCTCGTCGATGCGGGGATCGGCGCCCTTGCGGTAGGCGCCGATGCGGATCATCTCGCCCATCTCCTCGAAGGTCGCCAGCAGTTCGCGTCCCCGGCGCACCACCTGGCGCTGTTCGGGCGTCTGGCAGGCGGGCATGGTCCGCGAGATGGACTTCAGGATATCGATGGCCGGGTAGCGTCCGCGCTCGGCGATCGAGCGGTCGAGAACGATATGGCCGTCCAGGATGCCGCGCACCGCGTCGGCCACGGGCTCGTCATGGTCGCCGCCCTCCACCAGAACGGTGAACAGGCCGGTTATGGCGCAGCCATTGGCGCCCGGGCCGGCGCGTTCCAGCAGCTGCGGCAATTCGGCGAACACCGAGGGCGTGTAGCCCTTGGAGGCGGGCGGCTCCCCGGCGGAAAGGCCGATCTCGCGCTGGGCCATGGCGAAGCGCGTGACGGAATCCATCATGCACATGACCTCGCGGCCCTCGTCGCGGAAGAATTCGGCCAGCGTCAGGGTCAGGTGCGCGGCCTGGCGGCGCATCAGCGGCGGCTCGTCGGAGGTCGAGACCACGACGATGGACCGGGCCAGTCCCTCGGGGCCCAGATAGTCCTCGACGAACTCCTTCACCTCGCGGCCGCGTTCGCCGATCAGGCCGATCACGGCGACGTCGGACTCCGTGTACTTGGCGAACATCGAAAGCAGCACCGACTTGCCCACGCCCGAGCCAGCGAAGATGCCCATGCGTTGGCCGCGGCAGGTGGTCAGGAACGTGTTCACGGCGCGGACGCCGGTATCCAGCGGCTCGCCCACGCGGTCGCGCAGATGCGCCGAGGGCGGGCGGGCGCGCAGCAGGCAGGTGCGGGGGCCGGCGACGAGCGGCGGGCCGCCGTCGATGGGTTCGCCCAGAGCGTTGACCACCCGGCCGAGCCAGGAAACGTCGGGGCGGATTTCCGGCTGGTCCGACTTGACGGCGGCCTTGCAGCCGATGCCGACGCCGTCGAGCGCGCCGAAGGGCAGGGCGAGCGCCTGGTCGCCGCGGAAGCCAACGATCTCGGCTTCCACCTGGCGGCCGTCGCGGGCCGCCAGCTCCACGCGCGCGCCGACGCTGAGCCGCCAGGCGATGCCGGCGATTTCGACCATCAGTCCCTGGACGGCCGAGACCCGTCCGTAGTGGCTGCGCGACGAGATCCGATCAAGTTCAGCCAGCAAAGTCCGCAACGCGCCGATCCCCTATCTCCGGTCCCGATGACTGGAGCGATGATTCCCCGGTCAGGCTTAATTCCGGGTAAACACGATGCAGGTCACGGTTATCCCCGCGTTCAGAATTGTTAACGGCGTTAACCCTCGGTTAAGATTAATGCCGCAAGTTGCTTCACCAAGGCCGTTACCTTTGCGAGGAACCTCAGGATGCGTGTGCTGTTGATCGAAGACGACATGGCAATGTCGCGCGGCATCGAGACGATGCTGGCTTCGGATGGCTTCAACGTCTATGCGACGGATCTGGGCGAGGAAGGCCTCGACCTGGGCAAGCTGTACGACTACGACATCATCCTGCTGGACCTGAACCTGCCCGACATGCACGGCTATGACGTGCTGAAGCGTCTTCGGGTTTCCAAGGTCGACACCCCGGTCCTGATCCTCTCGGGCATGGGCGACGTGGGCGATATCGTGAAGGGTCTCGGCTTCGGCGCCGACGACTACATCACCAAGCCGTTCCGCCGCGAGGAACTGGTCGCCCGCATTCATGCGATCGTACGGCGCTCCAAGGGTCATGCCCAGTCGGTCATCCGCACCGGCAAGCTGACGGTCAACCTGGACACCAAGTCCGTCGAGGTCGAAGCCCAGCGCATCCACCTGACCGGCAAGGAATACGCGATGCTGGAGCTGCTATCGCTCCGCAAGGGCACCACGCTGACCAAGGAAATGTTCCTCAACCATCTCTATGGCGGTCTCGACGAGCCGGAGCTGAAGATCATCGACGTCTTCATTTGCAAGCTGCGCAAGAAGCTTGCCTCGGCCACCGGCGGCGACCATTACATCGAGACGGTGTGGGGCCGCGGCTATGTGCTGCGCGATCCGGAGGCGGCCGAAGCCGCCGCCTGAGTTCGCTCCGCTTTCATCCTGTGAATTCGGAACGCTCCGGTCCCCGGTCCGGAGCGTTTCTCATTTCGGGCGGCGCCAGGCCTTCAGATCCTTCGCCAGCAGACGCCGCGCATCCGGCGGCAGGGTCTGTAGCCAGCGCCGGAAACCGTTGCGGATATCGGCTTCGTCGATTTCCTCGTGATGGGCGTGGACCAGGACATCCCTGTAGTCCTCGATATCCTCGATGCCCCACTCGTTGTCCTTCGGATCGAAGGCGTCGAGCTTCGCCCTGATGGCGGGCCGCGCCAGGACGGCGGCGGCCAGCAGTTCGTCCTCCAGTTCGTAACCGGCCCATTCACGCCACCAGATCGTGCTCTGCGGGCGATCCAGCAGATAGGCGTAGGTCAGCGCCGCCTCGACGGGTTCAGCCCGCGCCCGCGCCACGGCTTCCAGTTTCTGGTTGCTGCGCGTCTCGTCGACCTCGATGACAGCGAACTTGAACTGGGTCAGCCCGTCGTCCCGCCACACGGTCAGCGCATCCTTCGGGACGATGAGGTCGTCGCCGCGGCCGCGCCCGCGCGCGCCGGGCGACCCGTGCCGGGCGCCGGTGGATGTGCGCCGGGGACCGGACGGGCCCTGCCGCCGCTCGCCGCCGCTCTGGTTCTTCTTCGGACCGTTCGCCAAGGGATGTCTCCCGCAAATGAAAGGGGCGGCCCCCATATAGGAGAACCGCCCCTCCGGCGAAAGGTGAATGCCGTGTTTCAGGCTGCGGCGGCGCTGTTCTTGCGGCGCACCTCGGCGTCATAGTCGGCGATGAGCTGCTCGCAGATCGTCCCCGGCTGGAAGCTGTAGGGCCCGATCTCGCGCACCGGCGTCACCTCTGCGGCGGTGCCGGTCAGGAAGCATTCCTCGAAATCGGCCATCTCCTCGGGCATGATCGGGCGCTCCACCACCTTGATGCCGCGCCGGCCCGCGAGTTCGATGGCCGTACGGCGGGTGATGCCATCCAGGAAGCAGTCCGGCGTCGGCGTGTGCAGCACGCCGTCCTTGGAGAAAAAGATGTTGGCGCCGGTCGCCTCGGCCACCCGGCCGCGCCAGTCCAGCATCAGCGCGTCCTGATAGCCTTCCGATTCCGCCCGGTGTTTCGAAAGGGTGCAGATCATGTAGAGGCCGGCGGCCTTGGAATCCGTCGGCGCCGTCGCCGGGTCGGGCCGCCGCCACTTCGAAATCTGCAGCCGGATGCCGCGCAGGCGCTCCTCCGGCGCAAAGTAGCTCGGCCACTCCCAGACGGCGATGGCCAGGTTGATGCGATTCGACTGGGCAGAGACGCCCATCATCTCGCTGCCGCGCCAGGCCACGGGCCGGACATAGCCGTCGACGATGCTGTTGGCCTCCACCGTCTGACGGCACGCTGCGTCGATCTCCTCCACGGAATACGGGATCTCGAAGTCCAGCAGTTCGGCGGAGCGGACCAGGCGCTGACTGTGCTCGGTCAGCTTGAAGATCTCGCCGCCATAAACCCGTTCACCCTCGAATACGCAACTGGCATAGTGCAGGCCATGCGTCAGCACGTGCACATTGGCGTCCTGCCACGGAACGAGTTCTCCGTTGTACCAGATCAGACCGTCCAGGTCGGCGAAGTTGCTCATTTTCGGCCTCGTTTGTACGAATGTGTCTCCAAGGGCATGCGTTTCGTAACATTGTGAGGAATATATGTCAACATGGTTGACTTAAATAAGTTGAGCTCGGCCAGCCTGGCGCCGGAGGAACCCGCGGTGCGTCAGGCGATCGAACTCCTGTTCTTCGCCTACCGCGATTTCACGTCCGGCCCCGACGAGGTCCTCGCCGATTTCGGTTATGGGCGCGCGCACCATCGCGTGATCCATTTCGTGGGCCGGAATCCGGGGATCACGGTGCAACAGCTGCTGCGGATCCTGCGGATAACCAAGCAGTCGCTCTCGCGTGTGCTGGGCGCGCTGATCCACGACGGCTACATCGAACAGGTCAAGGGCCGGCGCGACAAGCGGCTGCGCCACCTGCACCTGACCGATCGCGGACGGGAGCTGGAGGCGGCCTGCTCGGCGCCGCAACGCCGCCTGGTCGCCGAGGCTTTCGCCGAAGCGGGCATCGACGCCGTGCACGGCTATACCGCTGTGCTCAAGGCGCTGATCGATCCGGGCGACCGGGCCGAGGTGCTGGCGATGATCGAAAAGGACTGAACGGATTGGAGGACGCGGCCCACATCCTGATCGTCGATGACGACAGCCGGCTGCGCGATCTGCTGAAACGCTATCTCGGCGCCAACGGCTACCGCGTTTCCGAGGCGCCGGACACGGCCGACGCCGAAGGCCGGCTTCGGGGCATCGTCTTCGACCTGCTGATCCTCGACGTCATGCTGCCGGGCGAGGACGGGCGCAGTTTCGCACAGCGGCTGAGGAAGCTGGGCCATGACGTGCCGATCCTGATGCTGACCGCGCTTGGGGAGGCGGCCGACCGCATCTCCGGGCTCGAGGCCGGCGTCGACGACTACATGCCAAAGCCATTCGAGCCGAAGGAACTGCTGCTCAGGGTCCAGGCCATCCTGCGCCGCGAGCGGCGTCTCAGAACGGAGCGCGTCATCCGCTTCGGCGTCTACAGCTTCGACAGGAGTTCGAAGCGTCTCTCGCGGGAGGGCGAGCCGGTGCGGCTGACCTCCGGCGAGGCGGCGCTGCTGTTCCTGCTCTCCGCCCGGCCCGGCGAGACGCTCAGCCGGGAGGCCCTGGCGGGTAATATCGGCAATGACGGCGATGCATCGGGACGCGCCATAGACGTGCAGATCACCCGGCTCAGACGAAAGCTGGAGCGCGATCCGCGCAATCCCGTGCATTTGCAGACCGTTCGCGGCGAAGGCTACGTCCTGCACGCGGAGCCGGCGGACCAGGCCTGATGCGGATTCCCTTCCCGTTCGATCTGGGCCTCCGGCGCGCGCTGCCCAAGCGGCTGTTCCCCAGGGCGCTGCTGATCATCATCATGCCCATGATCGTGCTGCAGGCGATCGTCGCCTGGCTGTTCTACGAACGGCACTGGAAGTCCGTCTCCGCCCACATGGCCTACGGCGTGGCCGGCGAGATCGTCATGATCATCGAGCAGATCCGACGCGATCCGGACCCGGAGTCGCGCGAATACATCTTCAACGTCGCCGCGCGCAGCCTCGGCCTGCGGGTGCAGTACTTCCCCGGCGACACGCTGGACAACCCGGTCACGCCGACGACCTACGACGAATCCGACTTCTCGCTGAAGGACCGGATGCTGGCGCGCTTTCTGGTGCAGCGGTTGCAGCGGCCGTTCCTGATCGACACGGAAACGGAACCGCGCAATTTCATCGTCTCTGTCGAGATGGCCGACGGCGTGCTGCGCATGACCACACGCGATACCCGGCTCTACACGCTGACCCTGGAAGTGGTCATCGTCGGCATGCTCCTGACCTCCGTGGTGGCGCTGATCATCGCCATCCTGTTCCTGCGCAACCAGGTGCGCCCGATCCGCTGGCTTGCCTCGGCGGCGGAGAAGTTCGGCAAGGGACAGGAGGCGCCGGACTTCCGGCCCAGCGGCGCGGCGGAGGTGCGCCAGGCGGCGCGCAACCTGCTGGAGATGAAGAACCGCCTGACCCGCCAGATCGAGCAGCGCAGCGAGATGCTGGCAGGGGTCAGCCACGACCTGCGCGCGCCGCTCACGCGGATGAAGCTGCAGCTCGCCATGCTGGGGGAATCGCCGGAGATCGAGGCGCTGCGCAGCGATGTCGCCGACATGCAGCGCATGGTCGACGACTATCTCGCCTTTGCCCGCGGCCAGGACCAGGAACCGGCGGAGCCGCTTGACCTGCGCGACCTGATCGCCGCGGTCGGGGCCGACATGCTGCGCCAGGGCGTCGGCATCGAGACGCGCGTGACGGGCGACATGCAGATGATGGGGCGGCCGAATGCGCTGAAACGGTGTCTGGTCAACCTGCTCGACAACAGCCGGCGCTTCGCCACCTCCATCGTGCTCCAGGCGGAGCGGCGGGCGAACCAGATTCTCATCCGCATCGACGACAACGGGCCGGGCATTCCCGCCAACCAGCGCGTCGAGGTCTTCCGGCCCTTCCGCCGCCTCGACAATGCCCGCGGTCCGGACCAGAGCGGCGCCGGGCTGGGCCTGACCATCGCCCGGGACGTGGTGCGCCGCCATGGCGGCGACATCCGCCTGCTCGATGCGCCGGGCGGCGGCCTGCGCGTGGAGATGCGGATACCGGTCTGAGGCCTGTTCGGTGGCCCGGGTCTCGCGCAGGTGGCGCGCCGCGGATCAGGAGAGGCGGGTCAGCGTCTCTTCGGCCTCGCCGACGAGTTCGGCGACCACGTCGGCGACGGACTTGCGCTCGCGGCTGTAGGCGATGGACTGGCCGGCCGGGTGGTGCATCAGAGGCTCGACGCCGTGCTCGTCGATGGCGCCCAGCAGATCGCCGACCAGGATGTCCTGATAGGGCATCTTCAGCGGAGCCGGGGCGCCAGGCGCGGCCCATTCCTCCGACCAGGCGGAGCGGATCTGGCGCAGCGTCTTGCCGGAATCGGCGCGGCTGATGACGGTGTCGTCGCTGCCCGCGGCGAGCAGCTTTTCGACCAGGACGTCCTGCAGCGCATGTTCGTGGGTGGTCAGCCAGGCCGTACCGAGCCAGACCCCTTGCGCGCCGAGCGCGTAGGATGCGGCGATATGGCGGCCCGTGGCTACTCCGCCGGCGGCGAGCACGGGGATGTCGCCGCAGGCGTCGACAACCTGCGGAATCAGGGAGAAGGTGCCGATCTGTCCGGTATGCGCGCCGGCGTCATAGCCCTGCGCGACGATGATCTCCGCGCCGTTGCGGATTGCGGCCTCGGCATGGCGGGCGCTGCCGACCAGCGCGAGGGTGGTCTTGCCGTCGGCCTTGGCATGGGCCACGGCGTCGGCCGGCGCGCCGATGCCGCAGGCGAACAGGTCGACATCGGACGCCAGCACGGCGGCGATCTGCGCCTCGGCGACTTCGTCGGAGCGGAGGAAACGCGAGCGCATGCCGGGCCTTGTCGCCGCCGGCACGCCGTATTTCTCGTAGATTCCCTTCACGAAGGCCTTGTGATCTTCGGGCAGTTCCGCCTCGATCGCGGCCTTGTCGGCGGTCTTCGGCATGCCCCGCGGCAGCACCAGATCGATGCCGAAGGGCCGGCTGCCGATGCGGCGGCGGATCTCGGCCAGGCCACGCTCGATCTCCTCCGGCGTCTCCCGCGTCGCCCCCCAGACGCCCATGCCGCCGGCCTCCGCCAGCGCGCAGACGACGTCGATGGAGTGGGCGAAGCCGAAGATCGGATATTTCAGGCCGAAGCGATCACCGATCGGTGTCTGCAGGGTAGAGGTCATTTCACGCGTCCTTCAACTCGATCACGGCGTCGAGCGCCATGGCGCCCCGGCCTTCGGGCAGAACGACGAAAGGATTGACGTCCACCGAGGCCATCTGGTCGCGGTGGGCGGCAGCGAAGCGCGACATCGCCGCCAGCGCTTCGGCCAGCGCACCGACGTCCGCGGGCGGGGCGCCGCGCACGCCATCCAGCATGGCGCGGCCCCTGATCTCGTCGATCATGCGCCGCGCTTCCACCGCGTCGAAGGGGGCGACGCGGAAGGTCACGTCCTTCAGCACCTCCACGAACACGCCGCCCAGGCCGAACATCACCGCCGGTCCGAAAATCGGATCGACATGGACGCCCATGATCGTTTCGACGCCGCCGGAGATCATCGGCGCGAGCAGCACGCCTTCCAGCTTCGCCTCGGGCGCCTTCGCGGCGACGGTCGTCATCATCTCTCCGTAGGCCGCGCGCACATCTTCGGCCGAGCCGAGGCCCAGCCGCACGCCGCCGACATCCGTCTTGTGCACGATGTCGGGTGAGACGATCTTCATCACCACCGGAAAGCCCAGCGCCGCCGCGGCTTCGACGGCCGCCTCGGCGCTGCCGGCGAGCCGGGTCGGCATGACCGGCACCCCGGCGGCCGCCAGCGTCTCCAGGGCCCTCGCCTCGGTGTAGGGGCCCGCGGCCAGCGGCGTCGTTTCCCGGACTTCCGGGTTCCAGGCGAAGTCCGTGGCGAATGCGCGGGTGAAATGGGCCCCGGCGGCGACATAGCGTGTCGCGTGGGTGGCTTCCCGGAAGGCCGGCACGCCGGCGCCCTCGAACAGATGCTGGGCTTCATCGGACATCAGGCTCGAGACGGCGAAGGTCTTGTCCGGGTAGTCGGCCTTCAGCGAGCGCCACATCTGCAGGCTGGGCTCGACGTTTTCCGGGACCGACAGCGTCGCGCCCTGGAAACCCACGACCGAATCGTAATCGCCTTCGTCCAGCACCAACCGCATCGCCTTTTCGAACAGGTCAGGCTGGTTGATGATCTGGCCGGTCACGTCCAGCGGGTTGTTGACGCCTGCATACGGCACGATTTCCTTGAACCTGGCCTGGGTGGGAGCCGGCAGCTCGGCGACGTCGAGACCGCGCGCCGCGGCGTCGTCGGCCATCAGAACGCCGACGCCGCCGGAGACGGTGACAAGCGCCGTGCGGTCGCCGGGCGGACGGCCGCCGACGGCGATGGACGCGCCGAGGTCGAAGAATTCCTCGATCGAGCTGACCCGGTGAACGCCGAACTGGTGGAACACGGCGTCGTAGATCGCGTCCGCACCGGCCAGCGCCGATGTGTGCGACTGGGCGGCGCGCGCGCCGGCGTCGGTGCGGCCGAGCTTGACCGCCACGACCGGCTTCTGCGCCTTCCTCGCGCGGGCAAGGGCGTCGAGAAAGGCCGGTCCGTCGCGAACGCCCTCGATATAGAGCAGAATGACCTCGGTGCCAGGGTCGTCGACCAGATAGTCGAGGCAGTCGGCGACGCCGACGTCCCCCTCATTGCCCGTCGTCAGCACGTGGCGGAAGCCGACGCCGCGGTCCATCGCCATGATGGCCGACAGCCCCCCGAACGCGCCGGACTGGCTGACCAGGCCGATGCGGCCTTCCGGCATGGGCCGCGCGAAGGCGGGATGGAAGCTGGCCGGCATGTTCAGCGCGAAGTTGGCGAAGCCCATGCAGTTCGGCCCGATGATGCGCATATCCGCTTCACGGCCGATCGCGGCCAGCCGGGCCTGCGCCTCGACGCCTTCACCGCCGACCTCGGCGAAGCCGCCGGCGAAGACGATGACGCCGGCGACGCCCCTGGCGGCGCATTGTTTCAGCACGTCCTCGACCAGCGCGCCGGGCACGGCGCAGATGGCCAGATCGACGGCGCCGGGCACTTCGGCGATCGACGGATAGGCCTTCAGGCCCTGCACTTCGTCGCGGTTGGGGTTGATCGGGTGAAGCTCGCCCCGGTAGCCCATGGACTTCAGCATGGCGACCGGCCGGCCGCCGATCCGCGTGGCGTCGCCCGAGGCGCCGATCACGGCGATCGAACGCGCCTCGAACATGCGCTTCAGGTTCTGTTTTCTCGACATGGATGCGTACTCGTCAATGAAAGGCACAAAAAGGGGGCGCGGACGGACCGCACCCCCAAAGATGGTCGTGACTATTTCGCCTCGGGCGGGATCTGGTCTTCCGGCACGTCGAAGCCGGCTTCCTTGTAATAGCGGTATGCGCCGATGTGCAGCGGGATGTTGCTCTCGTGGAAGAGGGTGTCCTTGTTGATGCCCTTCATCCACGCAGCCGTGGCGTGCAGCTCGGCGATGTTCTCCCAGAGCGCCCTGGTGATGTTGTAGACCGTCTCCTCGTCCATCCACTTGTGGGTGCCGAGGCCGACCCATGAGCCGATTGTCCTGACGTCTTCCTTGTTCGCCTGGTTGTCGTAGGTGCCGGCTGGAATGTCCTGAATGGTCCGGCCTGGCAGGCCCAGGGCTGCCTTCATGGACGGTTTGTCCCAAGCGTGTTCCGGAATGCCGAGGATGCGGATGGGCGAAACCAGGGCAAACTGCTGCACCGACGGGCTCGGCAGTGTGGTGGGCGCGATATAGACGTCCATCTGCCGGTCGAGGAACGCGGTCTCGGCAGACTGCCAGTCATAACGCATGACCTCGTAGTCCTCCCCCGGAACCAGGTCGGTCGCCGCCTCCATGATCTGGGTCGCGACCTTGGTCGCCGCGCCGGCAGGCGGACCGAGGAAGACTTTCTTGCCCTTGAAGTCGTTGAGCGACTTGATGCCGGAATCCTCGTAGACGACAATGTGATACGGACCCAGGTTGTAGTTCAGGATGTTGCGCAGGTTGCTGTTCAGCTCCGGCGCGTTCTCGACCTTGGCGAACATCGCCGTCTTGGTCTGCATGAACTGGTTGATGGTCGGCGCCGTCAGGAACAGGTCGACCTTCTGCTGCGACGCGTCCACCGCCGACTTGGTGGCCGGTTTGCCCACCGACACCTGAATTTCGATCGGCAGGTGCTTCTGCACGATCTGGGTGAAGGCGATGCTGAACTGTCCCGGCGTCGATCCTGCCGGGAAGCTGTCCATCGTGATGAACTTCTTGTCCTGGGCCTGGGCGCCGCTCAGCGCCAGGGCCGTTGTCATGGCCGCCGCAGCGGCCAGGAATGTCCGTCGTTTCATTTATTGGGTTCCTCCCTGTTGAAGACGGTTGGTCGTGCGGGGGTCAGTCGTCGCCGCCCCCCTGCTGGGCGGCCAGCCGCCGGCGCACCGCAAAGGTCTCGGTGGCGATGAGAACGGCCCCGAGCGCAACGCCGGCGAACTGGAGTTGGGTGTAGTCGACGATCAGCAGGAAGCCGGCGGCCAGGCGGGCTGCGCGCGCCCAGAGGGGCAGCCGGTCGATCTCGCAGCCGATCAGCGCCGTCGACAGCAGCCAGATGGCGAACAACAGCCGCGCCATGACCCAGACGAAGGCCACCGGATCGAACTCCACCACCACCAGCAGGATCGACGGTTCGTAGATGAAGACGAACGGAATGATGAAGCCCACCAGCGAGAGTTTCAGTGCATCGATCCCGGTTCGGATCGGTTCGGCGTCGGCGATTGGCGCGGCGGCCACGGCGGCGAGCGCCACCGGCGGCGTTACTGCGGACAGGACGCCGAAGTAGAACACGAACAGGTGGATCGAGAGGTCCGGCACGCCCAGCTTCTTCATCGCCAGGCCGAGCACCAGGACGATGATCAGATAGGCCGGCAGCGTCGGCATGCCCATGCCGAGGATCAGGCACGACCCGGCCGCCAGCAGCAGCGCAATGAACAGCGACTGGTCGCCCAGCAGCGCCACCTGGGTGGCGAACTTGAGCCCCAGGCCGGTCAGGTTGAAGACACCGATCAGGACGCCGATGGTGCCGACCGCCATCATGATCCGCGCGCCCGCGACGCCCCCCTTGGCGAGGGCGGTCAGCAGCCGCGCCGGATCGCGCCGAAGCGCGGCGTTGAGCGCGAAGCCGGCGACGATGGTCGCGACCACGGCCCAGAAACCGGCCATCGAAGGCGAGCGGCCGGCCGCGAGGGTGCCGATGATCGCGCCGATGGGTATGAAGAACATCAGCGACTTCAGCCAGTCGTCGGCGGTGATCTTCAGCCGTTCGGCCCTGGGCGTCGGCTTCAGGCCGAGGCGGCGGGCCTCAAGACCGACCGAGACGAACAGGTTGCCGTAGTAAAGCAGCGCCGGGATCAGTGCCGCGATGCAGATGGTCTGGTAGGGGACGCCGGCCAGGCTGACCATCAGGAAGGCGGCGGCGCCCATCACCGGCGGCATGATCTGGCCGCCTGTCGAGGCGGCGGCCTCCACCGCACCGGCGAAGGATCCCTTGAAGCCGCGGCGCTTGATCAGCGGTATGGTGACCACGCCGGTGCCGACGACGTTCGCCACCACCGAACCCGACGACATGCCGAAGATGGAGGAGGCGATGATCGCGGAGTGCGCGGGCCCGCCGCGCGTCCCCGCCGTCGCGGCCAGCGCCATGCGGATCATGACGTTGCCCGCGCCGGTGCCTTCCAGCAGGGCGCCGAAGACGATGAAGATGAAGATCAGCAGCACGACGATGCCCACGGGATCGCCGAAGATACCCTGCACACCGAACCAGATGATCTCCATGGTCAGTTCCAGGCTGAAGCCCGAATGGCGGAAGATCCAGGGCAGGTCCTGGCCGAACAGGCAGTAGAGCAGGGTGATCAGCCCGACGCCGGCCAGCACGATGCCGAAGGCGCGGCGGGTCAGTTCCAGCAGGGTCAGCACCGCCAGCAGCGCCGTCGCCTGATCGAAGTCCGAGAAGGAAACGACGAGATTCTCGATGTCGTCGATCTTGTCGAGGAAGTTCCAGCACGCGAAGCCCAGATTGGCGAGCAGCACGAGGTCCACGGCCCAGAGCAGGACCACCAACGGCGCCGCCGTGACCTTCAGGTTGGCCGCCAGCGGCGAGGTGAAGACGACGATGGCGGCGCAGATGAACAGTGCGCCGGCCCGGATCAGTTCCGGACTTACATACTGCCCGACAAAGGCGACGTAGATCGCGTGAACGGCGATCAGCGCCGCCAGCGCCAGGCCGACGATCCGGAAGGCGCGGGAGATCGGGTCTGCCGGCGGGGGGATCGCCCCGTCGTCCGGCAGCGGCTGATCGGGCTCCAGGTCGGAACGTGTGCTCATTTGTGCCTCAGAAAGGACGGTCGCCGTTGACAGTGACGCGGTGCATCTCGCGGGTGGCGTCGCCATAGTCGGCGACGGCGTAGTGCTGGGTACAACGGTTGTCCCAGAAGGCGACCGAGCCCTTCCGCCAGCGGAAGCGGCAGGTGAACTCCGGCTTCTGCAGGTGATCGAGCAGGTAGCCCAGGATTGCCCGGCTCTCCTTGCTCGATACGCCGACGATCTTCTGGGTGAAGATCGAATTGACGTAGAGCGCCTTGCGGCCGGTTACCGGATGGGTGCGGACGATGGGGTGCTCCACGCCGCCCTCCGACATGCGGCCGGCCCTGATTTCGGCCTGCTCTTCCTTCGAAAGGTTGTCATAGGCCTTCTCGAAGCTGGCCCGGCCGGCGGTGTTCAGGGCCTTCATGCCCTCCAGGTAGCGCTTCATCGGCGCCGACAGCGTCTCGTAGGCGTCGTACATGTTGGCCCACATCGTGTCGCCGCCGGTCTCCGGGACCTCCCGCGCCAGCAGGATCGAGCCCAGCGGCGGTTCTTCCTGGAAGGTCACGTCCGAATGCCAGGCGTTGGCCGCCGACCGATTGGCCTTCGACGACTTCAGGATCAGCACCTCGGGATGCTCCGGGTGGCTCGGCGCATAGGGATGCACGTGCAGGCCGCCGAAATGCCGCGCGAAGGCGACGTGTTCGCCCGGCGTGATGTCCTGATCGCGGAAAAAGATGACCTGATGCGCCATCAACGCGTCATGCACCTCCTTGAAGGCCTGGTTGCCGAGCGGCTTCGACATGTCGATGCCCTCGATCTCGGCGCCGAGCGCGCCGGCGATCGGCTTCACGTCGATAAGGTCGTAGGTCATGACGTCTCCTCCCCAATTACGCAGCGGCCGTTCGTCTGGCGGCTTCCTTCTTCTGCAGCGATTCGAGCGTTTCCTCGCTGACCGGCGCGGACACCGCGCCGACCCACATGTCGACCAGGTTGTTGATGGCCTGATCCAGATCGAGCTCCCGTCCCGCCGTCTGATGGCGCTGGCGGGTCGCGTGAATGTCGGCGATGGCGTAGCTGCCGGCATGCATGATCAGCGGCAGGCGCTGGCGCAGGATCGCGGCCGGCATCTCACCCAGGTTCTTCTCGATCATGCGAAAGGCGCGGCCGACGCCATGGTTCAGGCGGCCCTCGACCATCTTTGCGATATCGAAATCGGGCGTCAGGAACATCTCGGTCAGGAACCGGACGTAGTTGGCGCCCTCCTCTTCCCGCGCCATGACTTCCGCCAGCGGCCAGACGATCGCCTCGGCGATGGCGCGCAGATCGTCCGTGCGGTTCTCCGCCTCGATGCGGTCGAGCATCTCCATCCGGCGCTTCTCGATGGCGCGCATGCGCTTGTCGAAGATCGCGTCGATCAACCCTTCGCGGGAGCCGAAATGGTAATGCAGGGCCGATGCGTTTCGCTGGCCGGCCGCGCGCACGATCTCGCGCAGGGAAACCCCGTTTACTCCCCGTTGGCCGAACAGCTTCTCCGCCGTCAGCAGCAATCGTTCGCGGGTGTCCAACCGTCCGCTCCCCGTCATCTCGTTCGGATGTCCGCGATCTCGCGCCGCTTGCCGGCAAGATTAATGCGCCTGAATTATGCACGCAAGCGGGATTTTCATTTCATCATCGGCGCATATGGGGCTCTAATCCGATTGCATTAATACGACCGCCAGCCTGAGGGGAGGAACGATGGATTTCGAAACCGATTCCATGACGCGGGAAATCGCCGACCGGGTGGAGATCATCTTCCGCGACGAGATCCTGCCGCGACGGGCCGACTATGACCGCGCCGTCGATGTCGACGGGGACCTGGAGCCCGGATTCCTGAAGGCCCTCAAGCGCCGCGCCTTCGCGGAGGGGCTCTGGAACATGGCGCTGCCGCGCCTGGCGGATGACGAACCGGGCACGCGGCTCACCAACCTGCAGTTCGCGCCCATCGCCGAGATCCTGGGGCGCGTCGGCTGGGCGTCGGAGGTCTTCAACTGTCACGCACCCGACGTGCCCAACATGGAGATCCTGCAGATGTTCGCCACGCCCGAGCAGAAGGCGCGCTACCTGGCGCCGCTCCTGCTTGGCGAGACGCGCTCCTCCTTTGCCATGACCGAACCCGATGTGGCGTCCTCGGACGCCAATAACATCGCCACCCGGATCGAGCGCCGCGGCGACCGCTATGTCGTCAACGGCCGCAAGTGGTTCGCCACCGGCGCGGCCAATCCGAAGTGCAGTCTCCTGATCGTCGTCGGCGTCACCGATCCGGGCGCGCCGCGCGGCCGCACGCACTCCATGGTGCTGGTGCCGAAGGATGCGCCGGGGGTCACGGTTGTCCGCAAGATCCCGGTGATGAACCATGTGGAGCATGTCGCGCCGCACACGGAACTGCTGCTGGAAGATGTCGAGGTGCCCGTCGAGAACCGCCTGGGCGAGGAGGGGGCGGGCTTCCTGATCGGCCAGGCGCGGCTGGGCCCGGCCCGCGTGCACCATTGCATGCGCGCGATCGGCCGCTGCGAGGTGCTGATCCGCCTGATGGTGGAGCGCGCGGCGAGCCGCCGGACCTTCGGCACGGACCTGCGGGACTACAGTTCCGTGCAGGACGCCATCGCCGATTCACGTCTTGCCCTGGAGCAGGCCCGCCTGCTGGTGCAGCGCACCGCCTGGCGGCTGGACCGGGAGGGCAACAAGCTGGCGCGCAAGGATATCTCGCTCATCAAGATCGCCGTCGCCCGCGCCTATCACGACATCTGCCAGCGCGGCATCCAGATCTTCGGGGCCATGGGCCTGACCGACGAAACGCCCTTCGCCGAGTCACTCTCCCAGGCGCGGGCCTTCCGCATCTATGACGGTCCCGACGAAGTGCACCTGCGCACCGTCTTCCGCCTTGAAGAGAAGGAGGGGGATGGGCTCAACTGTTCGAAGGACTATCTGGGGAGGGCCTGAGATGAAGGCGCAGCAGATCATCGAGTGGGGCGAACCCCTGCAGGAGCGGGACTACGAGACACCCGAGCCGCAGGGCGGCGAGATCCTTATCCGGATCACCGCCTGCGGCGTCTGCCACAGCGACCTTCACCTCCACGAGGGCGGCTTCAACATGGGGCAGGGCAATTTCGCCCGCCTCGCCGACATGGGCGTCGAACTGCCCATGACCATGGGCCACGAGATCGGCGGCGTGGTCGAGGCGGTCGGTCCCGACGTCGATGGCGTGGAAGTCGGCAAATCGTACGTCGTCTATCCCTGGATCGGCTGCGGCGACTGCGAGCACTGCCGGAAGGGCCGCGATATCGACTGCCTGACGACGCGGCCGCTGGGGACGCGCCGCGACGGCGGCTACGCCAGCCATGTTATCTGTCCCGACAAGCGCTACCTTTTCGATCATGGCGACGCGCCGATCGACCTCGCCTGCACTTACGCCTGCTCGGGGCTGACCGCCTACAGCGCGCTGAAGAAGCTCGACTACCTGACCGAGAACGATCATCTCGTCATCATCGGGGCGGGCGGTGTCGGTCTTTCGGGCGTGATGCTGGCGGAGCACGTGACGAAGGCGAAGGTCATCGTCGCCGACACCGATCCGGAGAAGCGCTCGGTCGCACGCCAGGCCGGCGCCTTCGATACCTTCGACAACGGCCAGCCGGACGCGGCGGAAAAGCTGAAAGCAAAATGCGGCGGCGGCCTGCGCGGCGTCATCGATTTCGTCGGCCGGCCGGAGACAGCCGGCTTCGGCCTCGATTGCCTGGGCAAGACCGGCAAGCTCGTTCTCGTCGGGCTCTATGGCGAGGCCCTGCCGCTGGCCCTGCCGCGCATGCCGATCTTCCAGCTCACCGTCCAGGGCTCCTATGTCGGCGATCTGCAGGACATGACGGAACTGATGGAACTGGTCCGCGCAGGCAAGGTGCCGCCGATCCCGGTGAAGCCGAGGCCGCTGGCCGAGGCCAACCAGGCGCTGCAGGATCTGATCGAGGGCCGGGTCAGCGGGCGGCAGGTCCTGAAGCCATGACAGGGCGCGCCTTCGACGGGCGGGTGCTGGAGGCCACGATCGATCCCGAGCAACGCACGCTGATCCCGAACGTTTCCGGCAACGCAATAAACGGCCTGGGCGAGACGGAGGTCCGCCGGCCGACGCCGATCTACTGGCACGACCCGCGGTCCCTGCCGCATGGTGCTATGCAGATGTGGATGCTGCGCAAGACCAGCGCCGATGTGCCCGAGACCGCGGACATGGAGACCGCCTTTGGTGGCCGCGGGTCCAGGAAGCGAACGTCTGTGGCGGAACGCAGGACGGAGGCCACGCCGGATGCCTTCGCCGAGGCCGCGAAGAGATTCGCGTTGGCCCACGAGGCCGATGCGGCGGGCATTGCCCGGATGAAGCCGGAATGGGTCTTCGAGGGCTTCGAGGTCGACCTGCCACGAATCGTGGTGCTGGCCGTCGCCATGGACCACGCGGCGCTGGCGCACGCCCCCGATCCGCCTTCCATCGTCGAGGTCAGCCGCCAGTACAACCGCGGAACCCGCGCCGCCCGATCGCTGGCGGACTGGATCCGGGAGCAGGGCTACCGCGCCGAGCCTCATGGCGGACCAATGGCCGGACCGGTGACGATGATCCCGCCGGCGATCGAGGCCGGACTCGGCGAACTGGGCAAGCACGGCTCCATCATCAACCGTGAGTTCGGCGCATCGTTCCGGCTCGCCGGCGTGCTGACCGACATGCCGCTATCAGTGGACAACCCCGACAGCTTCGGCGTCGACGCGTTCTGCATGAACTGCCGCGTCTGCGAGCAGGCCTGTCCGCCCGACGCCATCGCGCCGGCCAAGCAGACGGTGCGCGGAACCGAGAAGTGGTACGTCGATTTCGACCGCTGTGTGCCGTATTTCAACCAGACCTATGGCTGCGGCATCTGCATCGCCGTCTGCCCCTGGAGCCGGCCGGAGGTCGGCCCGAAGCTGCTGCAGAAGATGCTGCGGCGGCTGGAGCGGGCGTAGATTATATGCGCCCTCATGGTGTCACCCCCGCCTCGCGCGGGGGTCCGGAGCGGCTTCGCGGCGTGTCGACCGCCTGACCGGATGCCCGCACGTAGGCGGGCATGACACAGAAGTGGCGGTGGCGGTTCAACACTCCGAGGATTGCCTTGGCCAGAGGCGCTTGACCCACGCGCCAATTGACCCCTGATCATGTCTGGCGCAGGCGTGATCCAGGGCCCCGGCGAACTCCAGGACGCCGAAGAGATCGTTCAAGCCGCGTCCGGCTGTTTTCCCGGCGCGGCGTCGGCGAAGGCGGGGATCTGCTGGCACGCCGCGTCGATGCGGAGCACCGTGGGATAGGCCGAGAGATCGAGGTCGAAGCGCCGGGCGAAGAAGACCTGCGGCGCCAGGCAGATATCGGCCAGGGTGGGTTGGTCTCCGTGGCAGAAGCGGCCGGTCGCCGGTTCGGCAGATAGCCGGGCCTCCAGCCCCTCCAGGCCCACATGGCACCAGTGGGCGAGCCATTTCATGCGGCCCTCCTTGCCCGCGCCCAGATCGTTCTCGACGAAGTTGAGGACTCTGAGATTGTTCAGCGGGTGAATGTCGGCGGCGATGGCCAGCGCCAGCCCCTGGACCCGCGCCCGGCCTGCCGGGTCTGCGGGCAGCACCGGCGGCTCGGGATGGAGGCCGTCGAGATAGTCGATGATCGCCAGCGACTGGTAGATGCGCTGCCCGTCGTGCTCCAGCACGGGCACGAGGCCCGAGGGGCTGAGCGACCGGAACTCCGGATTGGCCTGCTCGCCGCGGAACAGGTTCACGTAGGACCGTTCCGCCTGAACCCCTTTCAGGTTCATGGCGATACGGACCCGGTAGGCCGCCGAGGAGCGGAAATAGTCGTAGAGATGAAGGTTCATCCGACCATGCGCCTCTCGGGCGGCCAGACGACGGGGAATGTCTCGCTGTCCATCGGATCGCCGGGCTTCAGCGAAACTTCCTCGAACGGCGGCGACATGCGTCCCTCGCGCCGCGCGAAGCGGGCGTCGTCGCCGGTCCAGCGATAGGCCACGGCGCGGCGGCGGTGCTGGCCGCGGTTGCCGGGCGCGGCGTGCAGCGTGCGGGCGTGAAAGACGACGCAGTCGCCGGGCTCCAGATCCCAGTTCAGAATGCGGTAGGCCGCGCGGTTGCCGTCGATATCCGGCACCGAGGGACCGTGATGGTCCTCGAAGTCGCGCTGATCGATGAAATACCGGGGATTGTAATGGGTGCCGTCCAGGTGTGAGCCGGCGACGAACTCCATGCCGACGTCGGCCGGCACCGGGTCGAGCGCGACCCAGGTCGAGAGCACCTGATCGCCGTCGACGACCCAGTAGGGCTGGTCATGGTGCCACGGCGTCGGGTTCTCGGTGCCCGGATCCTTCACCAGTACATGCTCGTGGAACAGGTTGACCTTCGACGAGCCCATCAGAGCCGCCACCGCTTCGGCGATGCCGCTTTCGACCGCGAAGTCGAGATAGCCGGAGAAGCGGTTCCAGTTGCAGTAGTCGCCGAAGTAGAAGCCGCTCTCGCCCGGTTGCGTGTAGATCTTCCCGAACGGGCCGGGGTCGGCGATGTTCGCCTCCAGCGCGCCGCGCAGGCGCTCGAGCCAGCCGGCGTCGGCCACCCCGCGCAGCGCCGCGGCGCCATCGCGGCGGAAATCCTCGATCAGCCTGTCGTCCGGAATCATGGCTTTCGTCCCCCAGGAAAAGCGTGCGAGACAGTCTGCCAGCGAAATCGCGGGCCGCAAGACATCTGGCGCCGCTTCAGGGCTGCGGATTGGCGGGCGGACGCGCTCTCGCCAGCCGCGACTCCCGGCGGGTCGTGTAGACCGTCGCCGTGAAGATTACCGCCGCACCGGCCCACATCCACGGATCGGGCACTTCGGAGAACGCCCACCAGGCGCCGATGACGGCCAGCGGCAGGCGCATGAAGTCGAAGACCTGGCTGAGACTGGCGTCGCCGGCGGAGATGGCGCGCTGGATGCCGTACATGTTCATGTTGGCGGCGACGCCGAGGGCGGCGAGAAGCCACCACTCGCGGCCCGACGGCATGTCCCAGACGAAGGACGCCGGCACCGCCGAAACCGGGATGTTCCAGATCGCCAGCATCAGGATCACCAGTTCCGGGCTTTCGCTGGCCGCCAGCTGCTTGCCCATGATGACGACGAAGGCGAAGACCACCGAGGCGCCGATCGCCATGGCCGCGCCGAGACCGACGGCCTCCACGCCGGGCCGGAGCATGATCAGGACGCCGCAGAAACCGACCGCCAGCGCCATCGCCCGCCGCCAGCCGACGTGCTCCTTGAGCAGCAGCGCCGCCAGAAGGGTGGTGAACAGCGGCGCGGTGAAGGTGATCGCCGTCGCCTCCCCGATCGGCATCAGCACCGCCGAGTAGAACAGCATGATCGATGACGTGACCATGATCAGGGAGCGGAGCGCGAAGAGCGGCATCCGCTTCGTTCTGAGGCCCGCGGTCCCGACGCGGAAGACCCAGGGCAGGAAGATCGCCACGGCGAAGATGTTGCGCCAGAAGTTGAGGACGAAGACGTGCAGGTCCTGGGACAGCTCGCGCACGATCACCAGGATCGCGGCGAAGCCGACCGCGCCGAAGAACATCCAGAAGGCGACGATGACGGGCGTCGGCATGATCTCGGTCCGTCAGCCCCAGAGGTCGCGGCCGGCGGACCGCACGGTGGAGCCGTCGAAGACGAGACCGGGCACACGGTCCCGCTTCAGCATCAGCGGCCCGTCGACATCCACGAAATCCGCGCCCTGCGCCACCAGCAGGGCCGGCGCCATCGCCAGACTGGTCGCCACCATGCAGCCGACCATCACCTGGAACCCGGCCTCCCGCGCGGCTGTGCGCAGGCGCAGGGCCTCCGTCAGACCGCCGGTCTTGTCGAGCTTGATGTTGACGATGTCGTATCGGCCCTTCAGCCCGGCGAGGCTGGCGCTGTCGTGACAGCTCTCGTCGGCGCAGATCGGCACGGCGCGGGAGACCCGTTCCAATGCCTCGTCGCGCCCGGCGGTCAGCGGCTGTTCGATCATGCGGACCTCGAGTTCGGCGAAGGCGGCGAACAGCTCGTCCAGCTGTTCGGGCTTCCAGCCCTCGTTGGCGTCGACGATCAGCGTCGCCTCGGGCGCGGCCTCCCGCACGGTCCGGGCGCGCTCGATGTCGCCCGCCGTCTCGCCCAGCTTCAGTTTCAGCAGCGGCCGGTGCGCTTCGGCCCGCGCCACCTCGGCCATCTTCGCCGGGTCGTCCAGGGTGATGGTGTAGGCGGTGGTCACCGGTCCCGGCGCGGGCAGGCCCGCAAGTTCGTGCACGGGCCGGCCTGCCTGTTTCGATTCCAGATCCCAGAGCGCGCAGTCGACGGCGTTGCGCGCCGCCCCGGCGGGCAGCAGCGACAGCAGGTCCTCGCGGCCGGCGCCGTCCTCGATCGCGGCCTTTGCGCCGGCGATCTGCTCCTCGACCTTCTCGAAGGTCTCGCCATAGCGGCGATAGGGCACGCATTCGCCGCGCCCGGCCGCGCCGCCGGCCTCGACGGTGGCGACCAGCACCTCGGCCTTCGTCTTGGTTCCCCGCGATATCCGGAAGGCCCCGCGAATGGGCCATTCCTCCCGCGCGACGGCGAGCCGCCTCAAGACAATGCGTCCACCAGGCGCGCCACACCGGTGCGCACGGGGTCGACCGCGGGCAGTCCGGCCTCGTCCTCGATTCGCTTCAGGCAATCGGCCGACGCGGCGTCGTCGAGCGCGCTGGTGTTCACGGCGATGCCGATGCAGCGGCAGTCGGGATTGGTCAGCGTCGCCGCCTCGACATGCCAGTCGATGCACTTCGCCAGAGGCGGGATGGGATGCTGGACATTGCGCATCCGCGTCCGCGTCGGTTCGTGGCACATGACCAGGGCGTCGGGCTGGCTGCCGTGGATCAGCCCGATGGTGACGCCGGCGAAGGAGGGATGGAACAATGAGCCCTGGCCCTCCATGACGTCCCAGTGGTCGGGGTCGTTCGCCGGGCAGAGCGTCTCGGTCGCGCCCGAGATGAAGTCGGAAACCACGGCGTCGACCGAGACGCCGGAACCGGCGATCAGGATGCCCGTCTGGCCGGTGGCGCGGAAGTCCGCCTTCCAGCCGCGCTGCCGCATCTCCTCGGTGATCGCCAGCGAGGTGTACATCTTGCCGACCGAACAGTCGGTGCCGACGGTGAGCAGCCTTTTGCCGGGCCGCTTCTCGCCCTTGCCGGTCGGGAAGGCGCCGCGCGGATGACGTACGTCGAAGAGCTGGCGGCCCCTCTCGGCGGCGCGGCCGGCGATGACCGGATTGTCGGTGAGCCGCATGTGCAGGCCCGAGGCCACGTCCATGCCGGCGTCGAGCGCCTCCAGGACCGCACTCTCCCAGTGCTGGGGCAGCACCCCGCCGGGGTTCACCGCGCCGATCACCAGCGTGCGCGCGCCGGAGGCCGCGCCGTCGGCGACGGTCATGTCCGGCAGGCCCAGATTGGCCTGGCAGCCATCGAAGCGCACCTGGCCGATGCAGTCGGCGCGCCGCCAGTGCACCACGCCGGTCGCCGTCTTGGCGGCAAGCTGGTCGTGCACGTCGCCCAGGAACATCAGATAGGGCGCGGCGATCTCGATGGCGTCGGTCATTTTCCTGCTTCCGCCTCCCGGGCCATTTCCGCCTTCAGGCGGTCCATCTCGTCGGCGGCGAGCTGCCAGAAGCTGTCGTCACTCCAGCGCCGGTAGTAGCCGTTCGAATAGGCGATGGCGTTCTCGTAATAGAGAAATGCGTTCATGCTGTTGGGGATGCGGCTGTTGCGCTCCGCCTTCACCGCGGCAGGCACGCCGACGACGATGGAGTTCGGCGGGATCTCCTGATTCTCGCGCACGAAGGCGTTCTGGCCGACGATCGAGTTCTCGCCGATCACCGCGCCGTCCATGATCACCGCGTTGATGCCGATCAGGCAGGCGTCGCCGATGGTGCAGCCGTGGATCGTGCAGTGATGGGTGATGGAGCAGTCCTGGCCGATGATCGAACCGCTGGCCGAGCCGACATGGACCATGGTGAAGTCCTGGATGTTGGTGCGCCGGCCGACGACGATCTCGTGCTGCTCGGCGCGCATGACGACATTGGGCCAGACGGAGGCGCCATCGCCGATCGTGACCTTGCCGAAAATGCGCACGGTCTCGTCGATATAGGCTGGGTTGTCGAGCGTGACGTCGGGCCCGTAGATCGGCATGAATCTCCCCCGGTTTCATGTTCGTTGCGGGCGGCAGCGTGGCATGCGGCGCGCCGGCTTGCCAAGCGGAACCGCCCGGCGCGGCGCTTGGCTATTCCTCGCCCGCCGGGGATTCGGCGCGCGCTTCGAATCCGTCCGCGGCCCGGAAGGCGGCGTCGAGCTCCTCGATCGTCAGTTCCTTCCGGATTTCCTCCGCCAGCGCCGCCGCATCCTCGACGCCGGCGCGCATCGCCAGCACGGCGAAAGTCATGGCGCGAACCGGATCCTTTTCCAGGCCCTCGCCGTTGGCGAGACGGCGGGCATAGTGGTCCTGCGCGCCGGCATGACCGCGCAGCGCGGCCTGTCCGAACCATTTCGCGGCCTGCGCGGCGTCCTGTTCGACGCCGCTGCCATCACGATAGGCCTTGCCCAGGCTGTACTGAGCCTTGGCGAGGCCGCCTTCGGCCGCCGCCCGGATATGCTCGACGGCCGCGGCAGGATCCTCTGCCACGCCGACGCCGTACTGATAGATCTTGCCGAGTGTGTAGCGCGCGGGCAGATGGCCGGCCTCGGCGGTCTTCCGCAGGTCGGCCAGCGCCTGTTCGATGTCGCCGCCGCCGGTGTCTGCGGTGGACTGTTCGATTTCCAGCAGCGCCAGGTTGTAGCCCGCCGTCAGCAGCCCCTGCTCGGCCGCCAGGGACCACCATTCGCGCGCCTTTTCGCGGTCGCGGTCGACGCCCAGGCCCTCGTCATAGATCAGGCCGACGTTGAACTGCGCGCGCGCGTCCCCCTCCTCGGCCATGGGCTGCCAAATCTCGAGCGCCTTCGCATAGTCGCCGGCCACGAAGGCTTCCCGGCCCGGCTCCTCGGCCTGGACGGCGAATGCGGCGATCAGTGCGAAAGCGGCCGGAACGGCGGTCCGGAGACGGTTGAGAACGTTCTGCGGTGTGACGAGGAAGCGCTGCTTTCCCCGGTTCATTCGGCCCTCCATCGAAGGAGGGCATAGATGTCACGAACCGGCGGTCAGGTGCAACTGGTGAACATTGTCGCTCTCTTTCGCCGAGGGGCGGAGCCTGAGCGCGCTTTCCGGACCCCAGGGCGAGTTGACCAGCCAGCCTACCAGGTCGTCGGCGGGCAGGGGGCGGGACATGTGGTACCCCTGAGCCACGTCGCAGCCGAGTTCGGTCAGCGCCGCCAGGGTGCGGGCGTCCTCGACGCCCTCGGCGACCACCGACAGGCCCAGATTGTGTCCCAGCTCGATCAGCGAGGAGACAATCACCCAGTCGTCGGGCGATTTCGACATGCCCATGACGAAGGACTTGTCCACCTTGATCTCCTCCACCGGCAGACGGCGGATGTAGGACAGGCAGGTATAGCCTGTGCCGAAGTCGTCGATGGAGATGCCGACGCCGAGACGGTCGAGACCCTGCAGCGTCGCAGTGGCGCGTTCGACGTCCAGGATGATGGCGCTCTCGGTGATCTCGAAGATCACCCGCGAGGGATCGGCCGACCAGGCCTCGATCATGTTCTTGGCGTGCAGCGGCAGGCGCGGGTTCTGGAGCGTCTTGGCCGAGACGTTGACCGCGATCGACAGGTCGATGCCTTCCGCGCGCCAGGCGGCCTGCTGTGCCAGCGAATGGTTCAGCACGTGCAGCGTCAGCCGGTCGATCAGCCCGGCGTCCTCGGCCAGCGGGATGAAGGCGTCGGGGAACACCAGGCCACGCGCCGGATGGCGCCAGCGGACCAGCGCCTCTACACCGTCGACGCGGCCCTTGCGCAGGTCGATCTTGGGCTGGAAGGTGACGAAGAGTTGGCGGTCGCCGTCGTTCAGCGCCCGGCGCAGATCCTCCACCAGAGGGCGGTTGCTGGCCTCGTGCGCGCCATCGCCGGCGATGTTGATCGCGAAGCGGCTGTTGGTGCGCCGGCCATCGCGCATGGCGTTCTCCGCGCGGATCATCAGGTCGGAGGCGCAGGTCGCGTGCTGCGGATAGAAGGCGAGGCCGATGCGCACGCCGATGGTGAAGCTGTGGTCGTTGATCTCGAAGGGCACTTCGAGGGCGTTGATCAGCTTTCTGGCGGCCTTCTCGGCGCCTTTGTTTGTGGCGCCCGTGGGCAGTATGCCGGCGAACTCGTCATCGCCGATCCGGGCCAGGGTGTCGGAGCGGCGCAGCGCCGTCTTCATCCGGTCGGCGAGCTGCTGCAGCAGGATGTCGCCGATCTTGTGCCCCATCTCGCCGTTGATGCGGTTGAAGCCGTTGATGTTCAGCGTCAGCAGGGCGACCGGTTCCCGCTGGCGCTCGGCGAAGGTTATGGCCTGATCCAGCCGGTCGAAGAAGAGCGAGCGGTTGGGCAGACCCGTCAGGCCGTCGTGCAGCGCATTGAAGGAGCGCTGGGACTCGGCCATGTCGAGCGCGCGCTCGGTGCGGCTCGCTCGCGTCGCGTTCCAGATTGCGCGCACCAGGCGGTCGATCTTGAGTTCGTCGGAATTGATGCAGTCGGCGATATCGGAGCGGAGCAGATCCACCATGTCGTTGGAGGCGAGCCGGTCCGAAATCACCAGCAGCGGCACCTTCTTCTTGCTGTCCAGCAGGCTGGCCTGCAGCTCCTTGGCCGGCGCCGGGTCACTGCCGACGTCGAACAGGATGCAATCATAGTCGCCGACGTCCAGAGCGATGGCCGCTTCTTCGGCCGAGGTCACGCGCTCCGTGACGACGCGCGCGCCGGAAATGCTCAGGCGCGGTGCGACATTGTCCAGCACGCTGGCGCCCTTCGCGATCGTCAGAACCTGGAATCGGCCCTTGATCATGCCAGGTCTCAAATCCGTGTGCCCCGTGACTCTGCCCGCGTTTCTGCGGTGATTGGGGGTGCGGGACAATTCTTCGTCCCCATGCGGCGAGCGGGAGTGGCCCGTTTCGTCCTGCCACTCTTAGGCTCAGGGAGTAAAAAAGGACTTAACCTTTCGGCCCGGCGCGGCTCAGTACGTCTTCTCCAGCTTGAGGTAGCGGTAACGGTCGCCCGAGACGATCCGCACCCGGGTAACGTGGTCTTCGCGACCGAGGGTCAGCGGCACGGTCACCCCCGGTTTCCCTCGTTTCCACACGGCCCGATAGAACTCGGCCATGGACCGCACGGGCTGGTCGTCGACCTCCAGGATGATGTCGCCGCGCCGCAGGCCGGCGGTCGCCGCCGGCCCGTCAGGGGAGACGTATGTCACCACGACATAGCCGCTATGATCCGCGGAGAAGACGCCCAGCCATGGCCGGTCGGAGGCCGGCGCCCGGCCGGCTGTGAGCAGATCGGCCAGTACAGCCTTCAGCGCGTTCACAGGCACGAACATGTTGCCCTGGCGCCGTCGGGGGCGGCGCTGGGCGTCGTTGGCGAACAGGGATCCGATTCCCAGCAAACGGCCGTCCGGGCCGACCAGGGCCGCGCCCTGCCAGTCCGGATGCGGCGGATAGGCGAAAACCGCACTCTCCAGCAGGTACTCCCAATAGCCGGTGAAGCGCCGGATATCGGCGATCGTCGCCGGCAGGGCCGCCGATCGTCCGGGGCTGGCCACCACCAGCACGGAATCGCCCGGCGACAGCGTCCCGGAATCGCCCAGACGAATCGATGGCCGCCGCAGCGGCGTCACGGCCCGGAGCAGCCCGAGGCCGGTGTCGTGGTCATAGGCGACAATCTCGGCGGCGACCGGGTGGCCGTCGAGATCGCTCAGGGTAACGGCCATGGCTTCCAGGATGAGGTAGCCGATCGTCAGCACCAGACCCGAATCGTCGATCACGACGCCAGTACCCGCGCGCGCGGTGCCCAGCGCTTCCGCGGTGCGGGCGTCGGCCGGGATCTCGGCCGTCACGGCGGTCACCGCGTCGAACACGCGCTCCGGGTCGCGTTCGGACTGGGCGGCCACCCGGTCCGCCGGCGCCAGGGCCAGCAGCACCATGACGATCGCAACATACGCCTTGCAGGTCATCGGATAGTCTCCACCGACACATCGTATCCGCTCGCCGATGCGCATACCATGCGCCATCGTTCACGAACCGGCGACATCGAAGGGAGGGTTCCGCATCATGTCACTGCCGCCGCCGGCGCGGGTCGGCGATCCTCTCGAATCGGTGGACACGCCAGCGCTGGTCATCGACCTGGAGGTCCTCGATCGCAACATCGCTGCGATGCAGGATATCGCCGACGCCCGTGGGGTGGCGCTGCGGCCCCATGCGAAGAGTCACAAGTCGGCCGACATCGCCCGGCGGCAGATGGCGTGCGGCGCCGTCGGGATCTGCTGCCAGAAGATTTCCGAGGCCGAACTGATGGCCACGGGCGGGGTAGATGACATCCTGGTCACGAACCAGATCGTCGGTGCGCGCAAGATCGGCAGGCTGTCGCGGCTCGCGCGGCATGTCCGGCTGGGGGTCTGCGTCGACGATACCGACAACCTCGCCGAGATCGCGGCGGCGGCGCGGCATTCGGGGGCCGAACTGGACATCTATGTCGAGGTCGAGGTCGGCATGGGCCGCTGCGGCGTGGCGCCCGAGAAGGCGGGGGCGTTGTGCCGTGCCGCCGCCGCCGAAGAGGGCGTCCGCTTCGCCGGACTGCAGGCCTATAACGGCCGGGCGCAGCACATACGCGATCACCGGGAACGGGGCGCGGCGATCGCCCGCGCGGGCGAGGCGGTACGCGTTGTGCTGGCGGATCTGGAGCAGGCGGGCCTTGGCGGCGTCCGGGTGACCGGCGCCGGGACCGGCAGCTTCGAGTTCGAAGCGGGGAGCGGCCTCTGGCACGAGCTGCAGGCAGGCTCCTATATCTTCATGGACGCTGACTACGCCCGCAATCTCGGACCCGAAGGGACGCCGGAGACGACGTTCGGCCACAGCCTCTTCGTGCTGGCCGGCGTGCTCAGCACGGCGCCCAGTGGACGGGTGGTCGTCGACGCCGGGCTGAAGGCGCTGGCGGTGGATTCCGGCCTGCCGCTGGTCGCCGGCCCGGAAGGCGCGGCCTATCTCGGCGCGTCCGATGAACACGGCGTTGTCGATCCCGGCGGCGCGGCTCTCCGCCCGGGCGATCATGTCCGGCTGATACCCGGCCATTGCGACCCGACGGTGAACCTGCATGACTGGATCGTCGGTGCGCGCGATGGCTTCGTGACCGATATCTGGCCGGTGACCGCCCGCGGCGCCGTCTTCTGAGGGAACGGGAATGGCGAGCCACATCCTGCATCGGACGACCGACCGCGACCTGCCGGTCGCCGTGCGCGGCGACGGTCTCTACATCGTGGCGGCCGACGGCCGGCGCTATCTGGACGCTTCGGGCGGTCCGGCGGTGTCCTGCCTGGGCCACAGCGACGCCGCCGTGGCCGAAGCGGTGGCCGATCAGGCGCGGCGGCTGGCCTATGCCCATACCGGCTTCTTCACCAGCGAGGCGGCGGAGGAACTGGCGTTGCGGCTGACGGCGGCGGCGCCGGGCGATCTGGACTACGCCTATCTCGTCTCCGGCGGCTCCGAGGCCAACGAGGCGGCGCTCAAGCTGGCGCGGCAGTACTTTCTCGAGAAGGGTGAATCGGCGCGGCATCGTTTCATCGCCCGGCGTCAAAGCTATCACGGCAACACCATCGGCGCGCTTTCGGTCGGCGGCAACATGGCCCGCCGCGAGCCCTATCGCCCGATCCTGATGGACTGGAGCCATGTCAGCCCCTGCTATGGCTATCGCGGCCAGGAGGAAGGCGAAAGCGACGCGGCCTATGGCGACCGGCTGGCCGCCGAACTCGACGCGGAGATACGGCGTCTCGGCCCCGAAAGTGTCGCCGGATTCATCGCCGAGCCCGTGGTCGGCGCCTCGCTCGGCGCCGCCCCGGCCGTTCCCGGCTATTTCCGCAAGGTCCGCGAAGTGCTGGACCGGCACGGCGTATTGCTGATTCTGGACGAGGTGATGTGCGGCATGGGCCGCTGCGGGTCGCTCTATGCCTGCGAGCAGGAAGACGTCGTCCCCGATATCCTGACCTGCGCCAAGGGCCTCGGCGCCAGTTATGTCTCGATCGGGGCGATGCTGCTCTCGCGGCGCATTCGCGACGCCATTGCCGCGGGTTCGGGCGCGTTCCAGCACGGGCACACCTATCTGGGTCACCCGGTCGCCGCCGCCGGCGCGCTGGCGGTCCATCGCCGCCTGGTCGATGACGGCCTGGTCGAGGGCGTGGCGGCAAAGGGCGCGCTTCTGGAACGCCTGCTGCTGGAGCGCTTCGGCAACCATCCCCATGTCGGCGAGATCCGCGGACGCGGACTCTTTCTGGGACTGGAACTGGTCCGCGACCGCACCACGAAAGCGCCTTTCGAACCGTCCGTGAAGCTGCATCAGCGGATCAAGCGCGCAGCGCTGGAGCGGGACATGATCTGCTATCCCGGCGGCGGCACCATCGACGGTGTCCGGGGCGACCACGTGATCCTGGCCCCGCCGTTCATTGCAGGCGACGCCGACCTGTCGGAGATCGTCGGGCGATTGGGTGAAGCGGTCGACGCCGCGATCGACGGAGCCGGAGGGTGAGAGGGCTGCTGCTCGCCTGTGCGCTGGCGCTGGCCGCCTGGCCGGGAAGGGCTGCGGACGTCGAGCAGCGCTTCATCACCATCGGCACCGACAGCGTGACCAGCAGCTACTACGCCGCCGGCGGCGCTGTCTGCCGCATGGTCAACCGCGCCCGGGAGAGCCACGGCCTGCGCTGCGCCGTCGAGCCGACCGGCGGCTCCGTCTACAACCTCAACACCATCCGGAGCGGCGAACTGGATTTCGGTATCGTTCGTTCCGACCGATCCTTCGAGGCGCAGAACGGCGCGGTGCGCTTCGAGGCCCAGAGCCCTTTCACCGAGCTTCGTGCGGTCTTCGCGCTCCATTCCGAGCCGCTTACCGTTCTGGTGCGCGCCGATTCGGCCGTGCGCCGCTTCGCCGACCTCCGCTACCGCCGCATCGCCCTGGCCGATCCGCTGTCCAGCGCGAGGCTGTCGACGCAGGCGGTGCTGGCGGCGTTCGGCTGGACCGCGGTGGACGACGTGGACACCGGCGCGGGGCCGCTCTGCGACGGGCGGGTCAGCGCCCTGGCCTTCACCGCCGCCCACCCTTCGGCCGCAGTGCAGCAGGCATTCCGCTGCGACCTTCGCGTCCTGCCGGTGACGGGACGGTCGGTGGATCAGGTTCTGGCGGAATATCCCTATTACCGGAGGGCCGAGGTTCCGGGCGGCCTCTATCCGGGAAATCCCGCCTACGCCGCCAGCATGGGGCCGGGCGCCGTGCTGATGGCCTCGGCCGCCATGCCGGAGGAGACCGTTCACGCGCTGGTCCGCTCCGTCTTCGGCGATTTCGCCCGCTTCCACCGACTGCACCCGACGCTCTATCATCTGCGTGCCGAGGACATGGCGACGCGCGGATACACGGCCCCCCTGCACCCCGGCGCGCTGCGCTATTATCGGGAGCAGGGCTGGCGCTGAGACGACCAGGGAGAAGCACGATGCAGGACCGGCCCACGGTCGATGAACTGCTGGACGCGGTGGAGGGCTTTCTGCGCGACGATGCCGCCATGCGCCTGGAAGGGCAGCCGCGGTTCCATGCCCGCGTCGCCGCCAACGCGATCGCCATCGTGCGCCGGGAACTGGCCGGGGACGCGGTGCTGGCGGAAGCGGAGACGGCGAGGCTCAGGGACATCCTGGGCCAGGCCGGCGGCCGCGCGGACCTGAACGCCGCGCTGGCCGGGGCCATCGCCGCCGGCGATTTCGACGGCGAGGACGGCCGCGTGCTGGAGCATCTGCGCCGCACCGTTCGCGAGAAGCTGCAGGTGGCCAACCCGAAATATCTCGAGCGGAGCGGCGGATGAGTCTTCGCCTCCCGCGCATCCTGCTGGCGGTGCTGTTGCTCGGATCGGCCGCCGCCGCGCCGGTCGAGGCGATGAGCCTCTGGGAAAGGCTGTTCGGCTCGGACGATGCTGCGAATGTCACGCCGGGGCAGGGTTTCGCCGAATTCGGTGCGGAGAGCGCGCGTATCGAGGACTCCTTCGAATGCGAGAGCGTGGTCGAACGCGGCGCCACGGAATTCGACGACCGGCGGCGGCACTGCCTGATCGGCGAACACCGCACGGCGCGGGTGACGATCTACGAGCCCGTCGGCTTCGAGGGTCTGGTCAAGCGTGTCAAGTTCACCTGGCTGGACAACGAGCGCCGCAACGCCCGCGGTGACGATGCACCGGCGCATGCGGACCGGGAGGCCGCCCGACAGGCGGTGCGGCGCCTCGGCGAGATCTACATGCCCGGTCATGTCGAGCAACTGATGGAACTCTTCACCGCCGCAAGGCCGGGCCTCGTATCGGAAGGCGACTTCATCGCCATTCTCGCCGTCCTGCCGCGCGGCGGCTTCCGTCAGCAGGTCATCGATCTGCGCGACGCGAACTTCGAGCGCCTGTCGGGGGCGGAGGCGGAACGTGCCCGGCCCGGCTACGAGCAGTGCATATACATCCTGAACAACATGCCGCCGCTGAAGGGGCAGAGCTTCGAGGGCGATCCGATTCCGGAGCGCAACGACCTCTACGTCACCTATTTCATCAATTCGGCGCGCGGCGAACGGTTTCTCTGCGAGCTGCACAACGCGGGCTACTACCGCATCCGGGTAAGCCAGCAGCAGGGCCAGCCGTTCCGCACCATGGCGCACGGCAATCTGGGGCGCGTCGATTGACCTGAACGTCACCGGAGCCTAGTTTCCGCCGCGCCCCGAAAGGGCCGGTTTTCCCGCCTGTACAGAGAAGTCTGACCATGTCCGAACTGCGCGACCTCGCCCTGGAATCGAACGCCTGGCCGTTCAAGGAGGCGCGCGACCTGCTGAAACGGCTCGAGACGGTGACGAACGACAAGGGCCATGTGCTGTTCGAGACCGGCTACGGGCCGTCGGGTCTGCCGCACATCGGCACCTTCGGCGAAGTGGCGCGGACCACCATGGTGCGCCGCGCCTTCGAGATCCTCGCACCCGACGTGCCGACCCGGCTGATCGCCTTCTCCGACGACATGGACGGCCTGCGCAAGGTGCCGGGCAACATCCCGAACCCGGAACTGCTGGAGCCGCATCTGGGCAAGCCGCTGACCGAGGTGCCGGATCCCTTCGGCACCCATGACAGCTTCGGCCGCCACAACAATGCCCGGCTGCGCGCCTTCCTCGACCGCTTCGGCTTCGACTACGAATTCCGCTCGGCCACCGACTGCTACCGCGCCGGCGAGTTCGACGAGGTCCTGAAGCTTTTCCTGGTTCACTACGACAAGGTCGTGAACGTCATCCTGCCGACGCTGGGCCCGGAACGGCGCGCGACCTACAGCCCGTTCCTGCCGGTCTGCCCGGAGACGGGCCGCGTGCTGATGGCGCCCGTGATCGAGCGCGACGTGGATGCGGGCACGATCGTCTATCAGCGCGAGGACGGAAAGAAGATCGAGACCCCGGTCACCGGCGGCCGGGTGAAGATGCAGTGGAAGGCCGACTGGGCCATGCGCTGGGTCGCCCTCGGCGTGGACTATGAAATGTCGGGCAAGGACCTGATCGATTCGGTCCGCCTGTCCGGTCAGATCTGCCGCATTCTGGGCGGCCAGCCGCCGCAGGGTTTCACCTACGAGCTGTTCCTGGACCAGAACGGCGAGAAGATTTCCAAGACCAGGGGCAACGGCCTGTCGATCGAGGACTGGCTGACCTACGCCAGCCCGGAGAGCCTGGCATTGTTCATGTTCCAGCAGCCCCGCCGGGCAAAGCGGCTCTATTTCGACGTCATCCCCAAGGCCGTCGACGAGTATCTGGCCTTCTGTGCGAAATACGCCGAGGAAGACGCCGCGAAACGACTGCAGAATCCGGCCTGGCACATCCACGGCAACGAGGAGGTGCCGGCCCACGACATGCCGGTCAGCTACGGGATGCTGCTGAACCTGGCCAGCGTCTGCAACACCGAGGACAAGTCGGTGCTGTGGGGTTTCATCACCCGCTACGCGCCCGACGCCACGCCGGAGAGCAATCCGACGCTGGACCGGCTCGTCGGCTATGCGCTGGCCTATTACCGCGACTTCGTGAAGCCGGAGAAGGCATATCGCGACCCGACCGATCAGGAGCGGGCGGCGATGGCCGACCTTGCCGGGCGGCTTCGCAACATGAGGCCCGGCCTCACCGGCGAGGAGATCCAGAACGAGGTCTACGAGGTCGGCAAGGATCACGGCTTCGAGAACCTGCGCGACTGGTTCCGCGCCCTCTACGAGGTCCTGTTCGGCCAGTCCCAGGGGCCGCGTTTCGGCAGCTTCGTGGCGCTCTACGGCATCAAGGAAAGCGTCGACCTGATCGAAGGCGCGCTGGCCCGCAACGCCGCCTGAGGGGCCGCTGGTTCGACAAACCGGCTCGGATCGCTAGGCTTGTCCCTTTCGCGTGAAGGGGAGGCAGTACATGTCCAGCGACAAGGTCATCCGCGGCGACGGGGCCGTTTCCATGAAGGGGCCGGAGAACGCCGAGCACTATGATGCCCTGGCGGACGACTACGACCGCCAGCTCCGCGAATGGGGCTACGAGGCGCCCGAACGCGCGGCCGGCTTTCTGGCTGCGGAGCTCGAGGACTTCGCCGGCGCGCGCATTCTCGACTGCGGCTGCGGCACGGGCATGACCGGTCAGGCGCTGCGCGCGGCGGGCGCGAAGGGGGCGCTGACCGGCGTCGACGTCTCCACCCACAGCCTGGAACTGGCGGCGTCGAAGGACGTCTATGACGCCACGCAGGAAGTCGATCTGAACAAGGCGCTGCCGTTCGGGGCCAACAGCTTCGACGGCGTGCTCTGCGTCGGCGTGTTGTCCTATGTCGAGGCCGAGCCGCTGTTCCGCGAATGGACCCGCGTGGTCCGGCCGGGCGGGGTCGTGGTCTTCACCTGCCGGGAGGACTTCTTCGAGCCGCGCGGCTATCCGGGGCTGATGGAAGGACTGGAGCGGGAAGGGCAGTGGGCGAAGATCGAGGTCACCAGGCCGCTTCCCTATCTCGCGCTGCACGAGGATTTCGCCGACAGGATCGGCGTGATCTACGGCGTCTTCCGCATCGGCTGAGGTCGGAAGGAATCCCGGACCGGGCCGAGTACGGCGTCCTGCGAGCGCGTCAATACCTGTGACCTCGCAACGATCTCAGCTTTCCGCCCGCCTTGGCCGCTGCACCGGTCCGCCATGGACATGGGCTTCGCGCTCGGGCGGGGCGCTGGCGTTGGTCAGGGCGCGCTGACCGAACTGCCCGTGGACCAGGACGCGGTCGTACATCACAATGGCGCCCGCGGTGGCGACGTTGACGCAGAACTTGGTCGGGATGCGCACCACATGGTCGCAGCGCGACAGCAGCGGTTCGGTCAGGGAGCCGCGCTCCGGCCCCAGGATATAGGCCGCCGAGACCGGATGATGGAAACGCGGCAGGTCGATGGCCTCGTCGGTCAGTTCGATGCCGATCAGCCGGCAGCCCTTCGGCGTCTGGAAGGCCTCCGGGCTTTCGTAGTCGTACCAGGGGATGTTACGGGGCGCGACGGAGGTGTCGGAACGGGCGCGGCGGACGTCGTAATCCGCCTGGATGGTGAACACGAAGCTGGCGCCGAAGGCGTGCGCCGTGCGGAACAGGTTGCCCGCGTTCATCGGCTTGGAAAACCGCCAGACGCCGATACCGAAATAGCCACGCACGAAATCTTGCTCCATATATGCCGCCCCAGACCTATGGACCGGGAGTAGCGGAATGACAAGCAGCGGCCCCATCGAGATCGTCGCGACCCGCGGCGGCGCCGTCGAAAGCCGGCACCGCGTGCATGCGGTGGTGGCGGGGCCGGACGGCGACCTGGTCTCCGTCCACGGCGAGGCCGGTCTGGTCGCCTTCCCGCGCTCATCGCTGAAGGCGCTGCAGGCGCTGCCCTTCGTGGAGACGGGCGCCGCCGACCGTTTCGCGTGCTCGCCGGCCGAGCTGGCGCTGGCCTGCGCCTCCCACGAGGGCGAGGACATGCACGCGGACGCGGTGAGCGCCTGGCTCGCGCGGATGGGTCTCGATCCGTCGGCGCTGGCCTGCGGCCCGCAATGGCCCAGGCGGGAGGCCGATATGGCGCGAATGATCCGCGAGGGCCGTCAGCCGGGCCGTGTGCACAACAACTGCTCCGGCAAGCATGCGGGCATGCTGGCTACCGCGCTTCACATGGGGGAGCCGATCGAGGGCTATGCCGGGCGCGAGCATCCGGTGCAGCGCCGCGTCTTCGACGCCGTGAGCGCCATGACGGGCATGGACCTTTCCGGCGCCCCGGTGGGGATCGATGGCTGTTCGGCGCCCAATCCGGCGCTGCCGCTGGGCGTCATGGCGGTCGCCGCGGCGCGCTTCGCCGAAGCCGATCCGGCGCGGCTGGGCGATGTCCGCGCCGCCGCCTGCCGGCGGCTTCAGGCGGCGATGGCCGATGCGCCGGAGATGGTCGGCGGCACCGACCGCGTCGACACCGATCTGATCCGCGCTTTCGCGGGCCGGGTGTTCAGCAAGACCGGGGCCGAAGGGGTCTATTTCATCTACATGACGGAAAAGCGTCTCGGCGCCGTGCTGAAGGCGGAGGATGGCGCGCCGCGCGCGTCGGCGGCGGCGGTCTGGAACATCTTGGCCGAACTCGGTCTGCTGGATGGCGAGGCGGAAGCGGCGCTGCGCCGCCACTGCCGGCCCGAGATACGCAACTGGGACGGCCTGGTTACCGGCCGGGTCGCCGAGGCGAGCGAGGTTTGACCGGCCACGGGCCGCGCGCTATCGAAGCGCAGTTCACGCGAAGGGGAGAGAGATCGTGAAAGCAATGCTCTGCAAGGCCTGGGGCGGGCCGGACGACCTGGTGTTCGAGGAGACGGCGGACCCGAAAGCCGGACCGGGCGAGGTGGTGATCGACGTGCACGCCTGCGGGGTGAACTTCCCCGACATCCTGCTGATCGGCGGCAAGTACCAGTTCAAGCCCGATTTTCCCTTCTCGCCCGGCATGGAAGTCGGCGGCGTGGTGGCCGAGATCGGCCAGGGCGTGACCGACGTGGCGGTGGGCGACCGGGTCATGGCGGCCTGCGGCGACGGCGGTTTCGCGGAGAAGGTCTCGGCCCCGGCCAAGAAGACCTTCAAGCTGCCCGACGGCGTGAGCTTCGAGCAGGCGGCCGGCTTTCCGGTCACCTACGGCACCACCTATCACGCGCTGAAGGACCGGGGGCAGCTCAAGCCCGGCGAGGTGCTGCTGGTGCATGGCGCCTCGGGCGGCGTCGGCCTCAACGCGGTCGAACTCGGCAAGCTGATGGGCGCGACCGTTATCGGCACGGTCGGCTCCGACGAGAAGATGGACATCGTCCGCCAGTACGGCGCGGATCATGTCTTCAACTATTCGAAACAGTCGATCCGCGACACGGTCAAGGAACTGACCGGCGGCAAGGGCGCGGACGTCATCTACGACCCCGTCGGCGGCGATGCCTTCGACGAATCGCTCCGCTGCATCAACTGGGACGGGCGGCTGCTGGTCATCGGTTTCGCCTCGGGCCGCATTCCGGAAGCCAAGGCCAATCTGGTGCTGCTGAAGCAGTGCCAGATCGTCGGCGTCTTCTGGGGCGCTTGGACCGAGCGCTATCCCGACCGCTGCCGCGAGCAGTTCGACACGCTGCTCAACTGGTGCGCCCAGGGCAAGCTCAACCCCCATGTCTCCATGCGCTTCCCGCTGGAGAAATCGCCGGACGCGCTGAAGGCGCTGGCCGCGCGCAAGGCCACCGGCAAGGTGATCGTCAACGTGCGGTAGATTCAGGTTGGCGCGCGAGGGCTGGATCGGCCGGCTCGCGCGCCTTCTGAATCTCGGGTCTTGCGCGGCCGCTGCCTTCCTGTACTGCCCGGGGCTTGACCCCGGGATCCAGCCGGCGGCGGAGTAGGCGTATTGGGGCTGCCGGTAGGTAGGGTGGACACGCCCGACTGGGCCCCGGGATCAAGTCCCGGGGCCTCAAGCTGGCTTCATTCCCCCACCACCACGTGTTCCTCGCCGAACCAGAGCGGCGAGTTGGGCAGGTCGATGAATTTCGCCTCGTCCTCCAGCAGGATCCGGCCGGCCTCGCGTGCAGCCGGATCGTCGAGGGACTTTTCCAGTTCCCCGATCGATTCCCACCACAGTTCGGCCACCCCGTCGAAACCCTCGGTCGCCTTGCGCGCGCCCTGCATACCGGCGGACAGTTTCGTCTGGATGGTGTGCACCTGGACGTAGCGCACCATGCGCAGCGCCTTCTGGTGTTTCCGCACCAGCGGGCCGTGCTGGTTCAGCCAGTAGTCGTGGAATTCCTCCAGGCTCATGCCCGGCTTGCGGCGCAGACAGAAGGTGATCTTGATCATCGGTCGGCACTCCCCTGTTTCCCGTCGCTGATCGGTCCCTATAATGGCGGCACACAAGCGGGGAGGGGGCAGAAAAATGTCCGAGATCAAGACGGAACCGCTGTTCACCGTACGCTTCGACGTACCGCAGATCCGCGATCTGGGCCGCGGGCCCTTCGGCGGACGGCGCATTGCGACGGTGACCGGCGGGCGATTCGAGGGACCGGCGATGAAGGGCGAGGCGCTGCCCAGTCCCGGCGGCGACTGGCTGCTCTTCACCGACGACGGCTCGACGCATCTCGATGTGCGGGTGACGCTGAAGACCGACGACGACTGCCTGATCTACATGACCTATGGCGGCCGCCGGCACGGTCCTAAGGAGGTGATGGAGCGTCTGGCGGCGGGCGAGGAGGTCGACCCCTCGCTCTACTATTTCCGCATCGCGCCGCGCTTCGAGACGGCGGCGGAGAAGTACGATTTCCTGAACCGCAATATCTACATCGGCACCGGGCACCGCACGCCGGGCGGGCCCGTGTACCAGATTCACAAGATACTCTGAGGAGGCGGGCATGGGCGAACTGCAGTTCGAGCACCTGTTCGATCTCTCCATCGACGTCGCCGGGCTGACCCTGATCGGTCAGACCTTCAACGGCCACCGGCTGATCGCCGACGTCGGCGGCGGCACGGTGGAAGGGCCCCGGCTGAAGGGCACGGTGCTGACCGGGGCGTCGGGCGACTGGATCGTCGTCCGCAAGGGCGGGGTGTCCGTTCTCGACGTCCGGATCACGATCGAGAGCGATGACGGCGCGCTGATCCTGATGAAGTATCACGGCTTCCGCCACGGACCCCGCGAGGTGCTGAAGCGCCTCGATGCGGGCGAGAAGGTGGACCCGTCGGAATACTACATGCGCATCGCACCGAGCTTCGAGACCGGCGACGAGCGATATTACTGGATGAACAACATCGTCGCCGTCGGCATGGGCGAGGCGCGCGCCAAGGGGCCGCGTTACAGCGTCCACCAGGTACTCTGAGGGGACGGGCGGCGATGAGCGAACGCTACGACGCCGCCCGGCTCAAACGCTTCGCCGCGGATCTGCTCCGCAAGGCCGGCATGCCCGCCGACCGCGCCGGGGTCGTGGCCGAGATGCTCGTCGACGCCGATCTGATGGGCCACGACACCCACGGCCTGAACCTCGCGCCGCAATATCTCGAGGCGCTGGCCAGCCGGGAGATGCCGCGCACCGGCGAGCCGAAGGTGCTCTCCGATACCGGCCCGGCGGTGCTGTGGGACGGCAACTACCTCTCCGGTGTCTGGCTGGTCCGGCACGCCATGGACACGGCCATGGCGCGGGCGCGGGAGTACGGCCTCTGCGCGCTCTCCATCCGCCGCTCCGGCCACATCGCCTGCCTGGCCAGCTTCCTGCCCGTGGCGACGGCGCGCGGCTTCATGATGCTGCTGTTCTCCTCCGATCCCGCCAACCGGGGTGTGGCACCCCATGGCGCCACGGAGCCGGTCTACACGCCCAACCCCATCGGCGTCGGCATTCCGACCCCGGGCGACCCGGTGCTGATCGACATATCGGCCTCGATCACCACGATGGGCCTGACCGGACGCGCGGGCGCCGATGGCGAAAGGCTGGCCGGCAAGTGGCTGGTCGACGCGGACGGCCAGGCGAGCGACGATCCGGCGGTCTTCGGCGATGGCGGCGCGCTGCTTCCGCTGGGCGGGCTGGACAGTGGCCACAAGGGTTTCGGCCTCGGCCTGATGGTGGAGGCGATGACATCCGGCCTCGCCGGCTTCGGCCGGCGCGAGAAGCCTGGCCAGCACGGCGCCTCGGTGATGGTCATGCTGATCGATCCGGAGGCCTCCGGCGGCCTGGAGTCCTTCGCCGCCGAGACCGGCTTCCTGGCCGATGCCTGCCGCGCCGCACGCCGGCCGAAGGGCGCGCCGGCGGTGCGCCTGCCGGGCGAACGGGCGCTGAAACTGAAGCGCGAGCAGGAAAAGCGGGGTGTCGAGCTCTATCCCGACATCATGCCGCGGCTTGCCGAATGGGCGGAGCGCCTGCGTGTGCCAGCACCGAATCCGATCCGAGGGAAGGGAAGCGAAACATGAGAACCAACAGGGTCCGTGAGATCTGGAACGCGGGCGGCAATGTCGTGAACGGCTGGCTGGCCAGTTCCAGCAGCTATTCGGCCGAGATCATGGCCTCGCTGGATTTCGATTCGGTGGGCGTGGACCTGCAGCACGGCATGATCGATTTCGACCAGGCCCTGCCGATCCTGCAGGCCATATCGGTACAGCCGGCGACGCCGCTGGCGCGCATCCCCTGGAACGACCCGGTCTGGATCATGAAGGTGCTCGACGCCGGCGCGCTGGGGCTGATCTGTCCGATGGTCAACACCGCCGCCGAGGCCGAGCACCTGGTGCAGGCCATGCGCTACCCGCCGCACGGCTTCCGCTCCTTCGCCAGCGTGCGCGGCCCGCTCTACATGGGGCCGGACTACGCGAAGAACGCCAACGATACGGTCATCGCCTTCGCCATGATCGAGACCAGGACCGCACTCGACAACATTGCCGAGATCGTTTCGGTCGAAGGTCTGGACGCCATCTACATCGGTCCGTCCGACCTGGCGCTCGGCATCGGCCATCCGCCGGCGCCGGATCCGACCGAAAGGGAAGTACTGGAGGCGATCGAGCATGTCCGCCGCACGGCCGTCGACGCCGGGGTGGTGCCCTGCATCCACACCGCCGGCGGCGATCACGCGAAGCGCTGCTTCGAGCAGGGCTTCCGCCTCTGCACCATCGCCAACGACGTCTCCCTGATGCGCAAGGCCGCGACGGCCGAGATCGCGCTGGCGCGCAAGTAGATGGCCGCGGGATTCCGGATCGATCCGCGGCTGGCCGACATGAGCCTGGCGGTCGGCGACTGGCCGCTGTGTCACGTGCGGCTGGTCGACGATGGCCGCTGGCCTTGGCTGCTGCTGATTCCGCGCCGCGAGGGAGCGGTGGAACTGTTCGACCTGTCTCAGGCGGACCGGGCGGCGCTGATCGAGGAGGCGGCCGAGGCCGCGCGCGCGGTCCGGGAACTGATCGGAGCCGACAAGACCAACGTCGCCACGCTGGGCAACCAGGTGCCGCAGATGCATGTACATGTCATCGGACGGCTGAAGGGTGACGCCGCCTGGCCCGGCCCGATCTGGGGCGCCGGCGAGCCGGAACCCATGGAGCCCGAGGCCGCGCACGAGCTGGTGGAGCGGCTGCGCGATATGGTTGATATCCGATTCACCTTTTGAGAGTGCAGCACGAATCGTGATCGATTTCGCGACCTTCGAACTCAACCGGAAGCCGAACCAGTTCCTCCTGGCGCCGGATGGTCTGTGTCAGAATGCGACACCGCATGAGCGCGCGCCGAGCTTCGACTTGCCCGCCGATATGCTGATCAACCGCTTCCGCACGGTGGCGCTGGCGGAGCCGCGGGTGCGGGTGCTGGAAGACGAGCGCAGGCGGGGACAGATGGTGTTTGTTCAGAAATCCAAGGTCTTCCGCTTTCCCGACCATGTCGATGTCCTGGCCATTGAAATGCCGGAGGGCCGGTCGACCATCGCGGTCTACAGCCGCTCGCGCCTGGGATACCGGGATTTCGGGGTCAACCGCCGGCGCGTACACGACTGGCTCGCAAAGCTGGAAAACTGAACCGAAATTGCAAAAATCATGACCGTGGCGTGAATCCGGCCCGCTCTGGCTCGCCCGTTGCGAGACAGGCTCCATCTGGAAATCCAGATAGGGAGTGGGACAATGTCATCCGGAGTGGGCGCCATGCTGCGGGCCTACTGGCTTTCGAAACAGCGCGAAGGGGCGCTGCCGAAACGCCAGGATATCGATCCCGGTGAAATCCGGGGGCTGTTGCCCGATCTTGCCTTGGTGGAGAGCCTCGAAGGCGGGAGATACTTCCGTTTCAGGCTGATCGGCACGTCGGCCGAACGCTGCCTCGGTCACATCGCCATGCGCAGGACATTCGACGGCGACAGCGAGCGCGGACGCTATCGCGACCTGGTGGCGTTCCTGCGGCGCGCTGGGAACACGTGCGATTGCCTCGAGACCCGCATTCCCAATTTCGGCGACAATGCCGTCTACGAGGCGATCGAGGCGACCGTCGCGCCGCTGGTCGACCAGGACGGCCAGCCCGTCAGATTTCTCATCGCGATGGAATTCGTCATCTCCGCCAGCGCCGCCATCGAGGCCCGCGCCCGCCGGATGGAGCGCTGAGGGCACTCAGCCGTCCGCGAGCAGTTTCCCGAGGGCGCGGCGCAGCGCCGCCAGTTCCTCCGGCGCCAGCTCCGCCATCACGCTGCGCTCGAACCGCCGCGCCAGCGGCACGATCTCCGCATAGATCGCCCGGCCTGCCTCCGAAAGCCTCAGTTCCGTCCGCCGCCGGTCCTCCGGATCGGTTCGCCGCTCCAGCCGCCCGGCGCTGAGCAGCCGCGAGACGGCGCGGCTGACACGCACCTTGTCCATCGCCGTGCGCTCGGCGACTTCGACCGCCGAGAGACCGGGGAAACGGCCCAGCACCGCCATGACCCGCCATTCGGGAATGGTCAGATCGAAACGGTCGGCATAGATGCGGGCGAGACGGTTACTCACGCGGTTTGCGGCAACCGAAAGCTGGTAGGGGAGGAAGGCGGGCAGGTCGAGGGTCGGTTCATTCATCTTGATAATAGTTTCAATTGAAACTATTATCGGGGCAAGGAAAATCTCCAGCCAGGGAAGGATCTCCCCCATGCCCGATCTCTGGGACAATCCGATGGGCACCGACGGTTTCGAGTTCATCGAATTCACCGCGCCCGAGCCGGAACCGCTGGGCGACCTGTTCGAGAAGCTGGGCTTCACTGCCGTCGGCCGCCACCGTTCCAAGAACGTGACCCTGTACCGCCAGGGCGACATCAACCTGATCCTGAACGCCGAGGAGACTGGCTTCCCGCGCTCCTTCTCGCGCCTGCACGGCCCCAGCGCCTGCGCCATCGCCTTCCGCGTGAAGGATGCGGCGAAGGCCTATCGGCGCGCCCTCGACAACGGCGCCTGGGGCGTCGAGACGAAGGTCGGGCCGATGGAGCTTTCCATTCCTGCGATCAAGGGCATCGGCGACAGCCTGATCTATCTTGTCGACCGCTATGGCGAGAAGGGTTCGATCTACGAGGTGGATTTCGAGCCCATTCCCGGCGCCGAGCGCAAGCCCAAGGGCGCGGGGCTGACCTATATCGATCACCTGACCCATAACGTGCACCGCGGCCGCATGGCCGAATGGGCGGACTTCTACGAGCGGTTGTTCAATTTTCGCGAGGTCCGCTTCTTTGACATCGAAGGCAAGGTGACGGGGCTGAAATCCAAGGCCATGACCAGCCCCTGCGGCAAGATCCGCATCCCGATCAACGAGAGTTCCGACGACAAGTCCCAGATCCACGAATATCTGGAACAGTACCGCGGCGAGGGCATCCAGCACGTGGCGCTGGGAACCGACGACATCTACGCGACCGTCGAACATCTCAGGACGCTCGGCATGCCCTTCCAGGAGACGCCAGAGACCTATTACGAGGGCGTCGACGCCCGCGTGCCCGATCATGGCGAGGATCTGGCGCGGCTGAAGCGGAACTCGATCCTGATCGACGGCGGCCCGGACCAGGGCGGCGGCCTGCTGCTGCAGATCTTCACCCAGACGGTGATCGGCCCGATCTTCTTCGAACTCATCCAGCGCAAGGGCAACGAGGGGTTCGGCGAAGGCAACTTCAAGGCGCTGTTCGAGAGTATCGAGCTCGACCAGATCCGCCGCGGCTACATCAAGGACGGCGCGGAGAAGCAGTAGCGTCCGGGCAATGACGGAGATGACATCCCCGCCTTGCGCGGGAATGACAGAATGGGAGGAAGCGGAGAATGGCGAAGAACTGGATCCAGTTCCCCAGGATGGAAGGCGAGGTGAGCCGCCAGGCCCATGCCGACCTGCCCGAGGGCACCTTTGAGCGCGAGTTCGGCAAGGAGGGCTTCTTCGGCCCCGCGAGCCATATCTATCACCGCAACCCGCCGACGGGCTGGGTCGACTGGGAGGGTCCGCTGAAGCCCCGTGCCTTCGACACCCAGAAGCTCAATGGCGGCCATGAAGGCCCCTGGGACGCGGACCTGCTGCTCCACAATGCCTCCGTGAAGGTGCGTTTCTGGCGTCAGGACACCGCCATGAAGTCCCTGGCGCGGAACGGCGACGGCGACGATCTGATCTTCGTCCACAAGGGCGCGGGCGAGCTGTTCTGCGATTTCGGCCACATGAGCTTCCGCGACGGCGACTACATCATGCTGCCCCGGGCGACGACCTGGCGGATCGAGCCCTCGGAGCCCGTCGAGGCGCTGCTGATGGAGGCGACCAACGAGTCCTATGTCCTCCCCGACAAGGGCCTGGTCGGTAACCACGCCATCTTCGATCCGGCCATGCTGGAGACGCCGAAGCTGGACGAGGCCTTCCGCGCGCAGCAGGGCGACGGCGAATGGCGCATGGAGATCAAGGCACGCGGCGGCGTCTCCACGGTGACCTATCCCTTCAACCCGCTGGACGCCGCCGGCTGGAAGGGCGACCTCTGCCCGGTGAAGGTCAACTGGCGCGATATCCGCCCGCTGATGAGCGCGCGCTACCACGTGCCGCCCAGCGCCCACACCACCTTTCTGGCGGGACGCTTCGTCGTCTGCACCTTCTGCCCGCGGCCCTTCGAGAGCGATCCCGGAGCCCTGAAGGTGCCCTTCTTCCATTCGAACAACGACTATGACGAGGTGCTGTTCTATCACGCGGGCGACTTCTTCAGCCGCGACAATATCGATGCCGGCATGATTACCCTGCACCCCTGCGGCTTCCCCCACGGGCCGCAGCCGGGTGCGCTGAAACACGCCTTCACGCCGAAGAAGGCGGCCACCGACGAGGTCGCGGTGATGATCGACACCCGCGATCCGCTGCAGGTCGCCGAGGCGGCGGAGGCCACCGAGAACCCCGACTACGTGAAGAGCTGGGGCATGGCCAACCGCGCCGCCCGCGATGCAGCGGATCAGACCGGCCGATGAAACTCGCATCGCTGAAGGACGGGCGCGACGGCCGGCTGGTCGTCGTCTCGAAGGACCTGACGAAGGCCGCGCCGGCCACCGATGTCGCGCCCACGCTGCAGGCGGCGCTGGATGACTGGGGCCACTGCCGGCCGCTGCTGGACGCCATGTATCATTCGCTCAATGTCGGCGGCGGACGGGAGATCTTCGATTTCGATCCCGCCCGGTGCGCCTCGCCGCTGCCGCGCGCCTACCAATGGGCGGACGGATCGGCCTATGTGAACCACGTCGAGCTGGTCCGGCAGGCCCGCGGCGCTGAGATGCCGGAGAGTTTCTGGACCGATCCGCTGATGTATCAGGGCGGCTCCGACAGCTTTCTCGGCCCGACCGACGATATCCCGGCGATTTCCGAGGATCATGGCATCGACTTCGAGGCCGAGATCGCGGTGATCACCGACGATGTGCCCATGGCGACGGTGACGGAAGCGGCGGCGGAGCACATCCAGCTCCTGATGCTGGTGAACGATGTTTCCCTTCGCGGTCTGATCCCGGCCGAACTGGCCAAGGGCTTCGGCTTCTTCCACGGCAAGCCGTCCAGCGCCTTCAGCCCCGTGGCGGTGACCCCGGACGAGCTGGGCGGGGCCTGGGTGGACGGCAAGGTTCATCGCCCGCTGCTGTCATGGCTCAACGAGAAGCCGTTCGGCCGCCCCGAAGCCGGCGTTGACATGACCTTCTCGTTTCCCGAGCTGGTGGCGCACGCGGCGAAGACCCGGCTGCTCTCGGCCGGCACGATCGTCGGCTCGGGCACCGTCTCCAACCGCGGCGCCGATGGCGGGCCGGGCAGGCCGGTGAGCGAGGGCGGGTCTGGCTATTCCTGCATCGCCGAGATCCGCACCATCGAGACGATCGCCCAGGGCAAGCCCTCTACTCCGTTCATGAAATTCGGCGACCGTATCCGCATCGACATGCAGGATGAAGACGGCCATTCCATCTTCGGCGCCATCGACCAGAAGGTCGTCCGCTACGGGCGCTGATCCTCGGGCTTCGCCCCGGCGTCCTCCGCGGGTGCTTCGGGCGTCGCTTCCGGCGCGGCGTCTGCCGGGTTCGGCGACGCAGTCGTGGTGACATCCACCGGCGCGAGCGTGGTGCTGGCGTTGATGGCGTCGACGAAGTTGCCCTTGTCCTCGACCGGCTGCGCGCTGCGCCGGCGCATTCTCATCAGCACGAAGACGACAAGCATCAGATGCGTCGCCGCCGTGAAATAGAACAGGCCCGCCTGTCCCGCGCCCGCGATCAGCGCCGAGGCGATGACGGGGCCGATCACCGCGCCCGCCGCCCAGGTCAGCAGCAGGCCGCTCGCCGCCTCGACGAAGCTGTCGGCGCCGACGAAGTCGTTGGCGTGGGCCACGCAGAGGGCGTAGAGCGGGAACGCGAACATGCCGAAGCCGAAAACCGCCAGCAGCATCACCGTAGGCGAGATGTCCCCGAACAGGGCCAGCGCCAGGCCGGACAGGCTGGCCAGTGCGGCGGCGGCGACGATCACCTTGCGCCGGTCGATGCGGTCCGAGAGCAGGCCGAGCGGCCACTGACCCAGCGCGCCGGCCGCAACGGAAATGCCGATGAAGAGCGCGATGAATCCGGTGCCCACGTCGACGCCGCTCTGTTGCGCGAACAGCGGTGCCAGCGCCCAGAAGGCGCCGTTCGTCATGCCGACGGCGAGACAGCCGAAGAAGCCAACCGGAGAGAGCTGGAACAGCCTGCCGATGCGGAGTTCGACATGATCGATCGGCGCCGGGCTCTCTGACCGGGAAAGCGCCACCGGCACCGCCGCGAGGGAAACCAGGATGGAGGCCATGAGGAAAAGCGGGAAGCCGCCCGGATCGCCGGTCGCCAGCAGCATCTGGCCGGCTGCGATCATCGCCAGGTTGATCGCGGAGTAGACCGAGAAGACCGTGCCGCGGGTCTCGTTGGTCGCCTTCTCGTTCAGCCAACTCTCGATGATCATGAACAGGATCGCAACGCAGGCGCCGGTGAGGAAGCGGATGAACCACCACAGCACCGGTTCCTGGATCAGAGAGTGGACGAGCGCCGAGGTCGAGGCGATGGCGACAACGGCGGCGAAGGCGCGGATATGACCTGCCCGACGCACGACGGTCGCACCGCGCCAGCAGCCGAGTGCGAAGCCGACGAAATAGGCCGAGCCCAGGACGCCGATCTGCACCGAGCTGAACTGTTCGATTCCGGCGCGCAGCGGCAGCAGGGTGGATTGCAGGCCATTGCCCACCAGCAGCATGGCGACGCTGAGCAGAAGCGCTGCGACGGGCGCAAGGGCGGCGATCATGACGGAAACCCTGTTATCGCTATTGTTGCGGGCGGCGGATCATGACACTCCCCTTTGGCAGGAGAGTTGCTTGGACAATAGACATCCATGACCGGTTTTGTGAAATCCCTTCTGCGTCTGCTCGTCGTGCCGGTGGTCCTGTTGACCGCGGGCGCATTGCCGTCGCTTGCCGCGGAGGCGCCGCGCAAGGTGATTGCCCTGCATCATCCGCATGACGACACGCTGAAACGGCACAACCTGCACCGCCTGGCAGAGATGCCCCTCAACTGGCTCGGGCTGCGCGTCGAGTATCACGAACTCGAGGACCCGCTGCCGCAGGACGCCGTCGACGACCCGGCGGTCGCCGGCGTCGTGAGCTGGTTCGAGCAGGGCAGCATGAACCAGCCGGAACTGTTTCTGGACTGGGCCATCCGGATGGCCGACGCGGGCAAGAAGTTCGTGTTTCTGGGGGATCTCGGGTTTCTCGCCAACGAGCAGGGCCGCCAGACCGACCGGGGCCTGGTCAACGCCTTTCTCGGGCGCCTGGGCTTCCGGCTCGGCGGCGACTGGATCGATGTCACCTTCGATACCGAGATCGTTCACCGCGACTCCGACTTCTACGATTTCGAACGGCGCATGGGCGGGCGGCTGCCGTCCTACGAACTCTACGAGCCGGTATCCGACGAGACCCGCGTCCTTCTGAAGGTGCGCAACCGCCAGTCCGGCGACGAAAGCGCGTTGTTCATGATCTCGCCGGCCGGGGCCTTCGTGGAGGGCGGCTGGGAGTACTACAAGGACCCGGTCCTGTTCCGCACCCAGTGGTACGTCAATCCGTTCCGCCTGTTCGCCGAGGTGTTCGACACCGACGCCTTGCCAAAGCCGGACGTGACCACATTGTCGGGCCGGCGGATGTATTTCAGCCATATTGACGGGGACGGCTGGCGAAATGTCAGTCTGGTGCGCGCCTTCCGGGACAAGGAAGCCTATTCGGCGCAGGTGGTGATGGAAAAGGTGATCGAGCCCTTTCCCGATCTGCCGATCACTGTCGGGCCGATCGCCGCCGATCTGGATCCCGAATGGTCGGGCGACGAGAAGGCGCAGGAGATCGCCCGCGAAATCTTCCGCCTGCCGCAAGTCGAAAGCGCACACCACACCTTCAGCCATCCCTTCGAATGGCGGTTCTTCGAGGACTATACGCCGGAGAAGGAGGCGCCCTTCGTCCGTCTCTATCCCAATCCGGACATCGAGGCCTGGGGCGCCGAGGTGGTGAAGACAGCGTCCAACCGAGTGGTGAGCCTGAAGGAAGCCTACGACCAGCCGCGGGGCTTCGGGCACGTCCCCTTCGATATCGACCTCGAGTTCGAGGGCGCCTCCGAAGTCGTGAACCGTTTCACCCCGCCGGGCAAGGAGGTCGCGCTGGTGCTATGGTCGGGCGATACCTCGCCGTCCGCGCGGATGATCCGGGCCTCGCGCGAGGCCGGTCTGCTCAACCTCAATGGCGGCGATGCGCGCTTCGATCCCGAATATCCCTCGGTGGGTTATGTGCCGCCCGTCGGTTTCGAGATCGGCGGCGAGCGCCAGATCTACGCCGCCAACAGCAATGAGAACACCTATACGGACCTCTGGTCGGGCCGCTATTTCGGCTTCCGCGACCTGGTTCACACGCTGAAGAACACCGAGAACCCGCGCCGGCTTAAGCCGATCAACGTCTACTATCACATGTATTCCGGTGAGCGGGACGCGGCGCTGAACGCACTGCTCGCCAATATCGAATACGCCCGCAGCCAGCGCATCGCGCCGGTCACCGCCTCTCACTACACGCGGATGGCGGAAGGTTTCTACACCACGCGTTTCGAGCCGCTGGGCGGGCGCCGCTGGCGGGTGCTGGACCGCGGGGCGCTGGAAACCGTGCGCTTCGACAAGGCGGACGCGATCGCCGTCGATCTTTCCCGCTCCGAGGGGGTGCTGGGCTTCAACCGTCACCAGGGCAGCCTCTACGTCGCCCTGGACGGCGAGGTGGCGCAGCCGTTGATCGCCCTGGCCGACGCAGGGCCGGCCCCCGGCGCACCATGGCTGATCGATGCCCGCTGGCGCATCCGCGGCCTGGAACGGGCAGCTGACCGGCTGGCCTTCACCGGCGAAGGCTTCGGTCCGGCCGAGATGCGCTGGGGCGGGATGGCGCCCGGGCGATGGCGCGCCGAGGCCGTGCTGCCCGACGGCGAGACGGTGCGCGCGGATGCCGTCGTCGGCCGAAATGGCGTCCTGAACGTGACTCTGCCGGTCCAGGTCTACGAGCCGGTGCCGGTGACCCTCTCGCGTCTCGGCGGGAACTGATTCCGGGCCATGCGCATCAACCTGATCCTGCTGGCCGTCGTCGTGCTGCTCGGAATCGGTCTGAGCTTCCTGCTGATCCCGCGCGAAAAGGACGTGGCCCTGCTGCAGCTCAGCAGTCAGGACACGGATCTCGCCGGCCGCGAGACCCTGCTGCAGCGCTACCGCGAAGGCGACAGGTCGGTTCAGGTCATCGCCCCGCTTGCCGATCTGGCCCTCAACCTGGGTGAGATCGATGACGCGATCACGCTGCTGGAGGACTATCTGGCGCGCAATCCGAACGACGTGGCGGCCCGTCGGCGACTGGCCGAATACTACCGGTTCGATCAGCGCCGGGACGAGTTCCTCGCCGCGCTGGCAGAGATCGTGGCCCGCGCGGGCACGCCGCAGGAGCGCCGGCAACTCGTCGACCTGTACCGGGCGCGCGGCGACTACGAGCGGCTGCTGCCCGCTCTGACGGAGCTGGTTGACCGCGGTCTGGCGAAACCGGCCGACTACATGGAAGCCGCCGAGCTCGCCGCCTCGTCCGGCAGCCTCGACCAGGCGCTTGCGATACTCGAGGCGATGTGGCGCGTTCACCCGGCTTCGCTGGAGGCGCGGTCGGTCCGGCTCTACGTCCTGGCCGCCGCGGCGGCGGGCGAGACGGCGCGGGCGCAGGAAGTGGTCGCGCGCATGGCCCAGACCAATGGCCCCGCCGCCATTGTGCCGGTGATCCGCGGCATCGCGGACCGGGGTCAGGCGGCCTTCGGGCTCCGCCTGCTCGAGAGCTTCGAGGAGAACCTGCATCTGACGCCGCCGCTGCTGGTCGCCTGGGCCGACATGCAGCGGGCGCTCGACCGGGAGCAGGTGGCGCTGCAGAAGCTGCTGGAACTGGAAAGGCGGGGCGAACTGCCCTCCCTGGCCGTGCCCGTCCTGCTGGATCTGGCGCTGCTGGCCGAGGACATTGACCTTCTGGAACGCCTGCTGAAGGACCGCGACCTGACCGGCATCGTCGACTTCCGGCTTGCGGCGATCGGCGACGCGGCCGTGGCCTGGCGGCGCAACGCTTTGCTGGAGCAGATCCATGCCCAGGCCTCCGAGAGTTTCCGGCGCGGATATCCGGCGCTGATGGCGGAAGTCCTGCTCGGCATCGGCATGCCGGAGGCAGTGCGGGCGGAAGTGGCGCGGGCGCGGGCGACGGACGATCTCCGTGCCCGCCAGCTCATCCGCCTCGCCCGGGCGGAGTTCCGGCTCGGAGAGGACGAGGCAGCCGCACGGACGCTGGAACGGATCGCGACGGCCCGCGACCTGGACGAGGACTCGGTCCGCGCGCTCGCCGGACTCTATCTTTCGACCGAGCGGACCCGGGCAGGGCTGCGCGCATTCGAACGTCTTCGCCGGGAACGGCCGTCGCCTGCGGCGGAGGCCGGCTGGGCCCGTATGGCTGCGCGCGAAGGGCAGGACAGCGTGCTGCTCGACTGGCTGCAAGCCAACACGATCGCGGATCGCGATCTGCTGGCCGACATCGTGTTCCTCTCGCAGCCCGGACTGGCGCCCAGATCGGCGCTGGCCGCGGCCGAGCGGTTATACAGGGAGCACCCCGACCGCGAGGCCCACCGCCTCTACGGCGACGCGCTGATCGCCAATGGCCGCGCGGCCGAAGCCGTGCCGGTGCTGGAGGAACTGCTGCCGGGCACGGCGGAGGACGCCGGGAGTTATGTCGCCGCGCTGGTTGCGGCCGACCGGAAGATCGAAGCCCTTGCCTGGCTGCGGTCCCGAGCCGAGGAGGACACTCTGCCGGTTCTGATCGCCGACGACTACATGGCGCTGGCGATCGAGCTGGACCAGCCGAAGCTCGCCTATGCCGAGGCCCGGCGTCAGGACCTGCGAAAGTTCGATGACGACACCATCGCCTCGCTGGCCGAGAACGCCGCCGTGGATGGCGATTTCGCCCTGGTCGACGAGATCGTCGCCGAGGTGGGGGCGCAGTTCATGGCGGCGCGGCCGGTGATGGCGGCGCGCGTCGAGCTGGCCCGCGGCGACGAAACGGCCGCACGGGAATGGGCGGAAAAGGCAGCGGCCCGTCCCGATCTGCGCAATGCGGACCGGCTCGACCTGGCGCGGGTGTGGTCGCTGCTGGGCGAGAACGAGCGCTCCCTCGCCCTGCTGGAAAGCCTTGCGGAGGATTCGGCGACACCCGCCTTTGCCATCGCCGACCTCGCGGCGCAGTACCTTGAACTGGGCAAGGCGAAGCAGGGTCTGCCGGTGTTCCGACGCCTGATCGAGCGCCGCCGGGAGCCGCAGGTGCTGGAAGGCTGGGCCAGGCTGGAGGCCCGTGCGGGAGAGCCGGCGCGGGTTCTGGACTGGTTGCGCGGCGCCGATACCGTCAGCCGCCAGGCGCTGGCCGATATCTATTATCTGGCGCAGGAGCGCGGCGCGGCGACAACGGCCTTCACCGCCGCCGAACGGCTGTTCGAGGCCTATCCGGGCGACGAGGCGCGGCTGATCTGGGGGCGGGCGCTGACCGATGCCGGCCAGGCCGGAGAAGCCGTGACCGTGCTCCGTCCGTTGCTGCCGGGCGACAGGGAGGTGCGGTCGGCCTATGTCGCGGCCCTCGGGCGGGGCGGCAATGCCGAGGCTCTGAAGGCCTTCGCACGCACTGCTCTCGACGATCCCGATCTCGATCCGGAAGTGCGCTCGGCGCTGCTGTTCGCATTGCTCGAGGGCGGCGCGGCCGATTTCGCCCTGCCGATCCTGCGCGACCTGGCGGAGGGGGATCCGAAGCAGTGGGAAGCCGCCTACCTGGACGCCTTGCGTCAGACGCAGTCCGACGAGGAACGCGCCCGGGTGCTGATGTCGAAGCTGGACGGCGATCCTCCCCCGGCGCAGCGCGATCCGCTGCTGTTCGAACTGCTGGAGGTCGGCGGACCGGCGAAGGCGTTGCCCTATCTGAAGACGGCGGCCGCGGGCGATCCCTTGGGCACATGGCCCTCCACCTATGAGGCGGCGCTGTCGGATCTGGGCCGCCGCCCCGAGCTGGTGGAATGGCTGGAACGCCGCGCCCGTCTGCCCGAACTGCCGCGGCAGCAGCGCCGGGAGGCCGCGTTCAGGCTGCTCGACCTGGAGGCGAAGCCCGAAGCGGTGGCCTCGTTCCGCCGGCTGGCGGAGGATCGACCGCCTTCCTCCCCGGACGTGCAGCAGCTTCTCTACCTCTGGGGTCCGCGGCCGCCGGAGGCAGGTGTCGATTGGCTGGAGCAGCGCGCCAGGGCCGCCGCCGGCGATGACCGGGCGGAATGGCTGCAGTTTCTGAACAATGCCGGCGCACCGGGCCGCGTTGTCGCCATCGCCGCCGATCCGCCGCCCGGCCGTCCGGATGATCCCACGCTGGCGCCGCTGATCCGGGCCCTGGTGACGGAACGGCGGTTCGATCGCGTCGGCCAAATTCTCTCGCCGCTCGTCGCCCGCGCCGACGACGGGAAGACGCTGCTCAGGCTCGCGGACTGGGCGGAGCAGGCCGACCAGGGCCGCGTCGCGGTGGCCGCCTACGACCGTGCGCTGGGCATGATCGGCGACGATCCGGCGGCGCTCCTCCGGGCCGGCAGGGCCTTTACTTTCCAGGGCCGGGCGGAAAAGGCGGTGCAGACGCTGGAGCGCTATTTCGCCGTCGCCGACGCGAAGGGACGGACCGATCACCGCCCCTGGTACTACTACGCCCAGTCCCTCTCGCTGATGGATCGCCAGGAGGCGGCGCGCGGCGCTTACCGTGAAATGCTGTCGCGCATCGAGGCCGGCGACGCCAATGACTTCGAGTCCCGCCGCATGCGGGCCACGGGCCTGGAGGCCCTGGGCCGTACGGAAGACGCGATCGCGCTCTACGAGCAGCTTCGCGCCGAGCGGCCGCGCGACCGGTCCCTGCTGGCCGACTTCGTCTCGCTGCTGATCGAGACCGGCGCCTATGAACGCGCCGATCGTCTGCTGCGGGAGAACTGAGCGCCCGGACCGGCAGGGCGGAACCGTGTTCCATCTGGCACGGAGTTGATCTAGGTTCCCACGCCGCTGACTGAGACGCGGGGAAACCGGGGGTCCGAATGTTCTACGAATCCGGCGAGGCGTTCCGCCAGGATCCGCACAAGTCCATCACGCTGCTCGGCATGTCGGGCGTTGGCAAGACCATGCTGGCCAACAAGCTGCCCAAGCTGGAATGGTTCCACTACTCGGCCGACTACCGCATCGGCACGAAGTATCTGGAAGAAGACATTCTCGACAACATCAAGCGCAAGGCGATGCAGGTGCCGTTCCTGCGCAACCTGCTGCTGAGCGACTCGATCTACATCTGCTCCAACATCACCGTGAACAACCTCGACCCGATTTCGACCTTTCTCGGCAAGATCGGCAACCCGGCCTCTCCCGCCGGCGAGGAGGGCGGATTGAGCTATGCGGAGTTCCGCCGCCGCCAGGACCTCCACGAACAGGGCGAGATCAACTCGATGTTCGACGTGGAGCGGTTCAAGAACAAGGCGATGGACATCTACGGCTACCCGAACTTCATCAACGACGCCTCGGGCAGTATCTGCGAGATCGTCAATCCCTTTGGCGCGGATGACGACCCTGTCCTGGCCGCCCTGTCCGCGGGCACGTTGCTGCTCTATATCCGCGCAGGCGAAGCGGACTACAAGCGGGTCGAAACGGCAGCGATGCGGAATCCCAAACCATTGTTCTACAGGGATGATTTCCTGCGCCACGCCATTCCGGAGTACCGCCGGGATGCGGGGCTGCCGGCGGCCGACGTGGACCAGGTGGACGACATCGATCCCGACGATTTCGTGAAATGGGTGTTTCCGCGCCTCTGGCGGCACCGCATTCCGCGCTACCAGGCGATCGTGGATCGCCACGGCTACGTCGTCGAGGCCGGCGAGGTCGCCGAGGTGCAGGACGAGGCCGGTTTCGTGGATCTCGTCGCCCGCGCCATCGACCGCCGCAATCGCGAAGCGGCCTGAGGCTGACGATGAGCGCACTGTTGCCGAAAGGCCTGCCGGCCGCCGAGGCCCTGTCGCGGGAAGGCCTCGACATCGAGACCTTCGAGCCGTCCGGCCGTGCGCGCGATCCCGATATCGTCGTCGCGATCCTGAACCTGATGCCCGACAAGCTGGCCACGGAGCTTCAACTCATCCGCATGCTGGCGGGCGGGCCGCGCCGCGTCGAGATCGTACTGTTCGCCACCGACAGCTACATGGCGCGGGTGCGCGACCCCGCCTACAGCTCCGCCAACACGCCCGTCGAGCATCTGCGGACCTTCTACCGAAGTTTCTCGGAAGTCCGGGACCTGGAGATCGACGGCCTCATCATCACCGGCGCGCCGGTGGAGAAGGAACCCTTCGAGGCGGTGCCCTACTGGGAGGAACTGCTGGAAGTCTTCGCCTGGGCCGAGGCGCGTTCGACCGGCGTCTTCAACATCTGCTGGGCCGCGCAGGCGGCGCTCCGGCATTTCCATCAGGTTCCGAAATATGTTCTCGAGCGGAAGAAGTTCGGTGTCTACGAGCACCGTATCGAGAGCGACAGCGAACTACTGGCCGGCTTCGGGGAAGGCTTCCGCATCCCTGTCTCCCGGCATTCGGAGATCCATCGCGAGGATCTGCCAGAGTCCCCCGACCTTGTCGTCATCGCGGATTCCGAGGGCTCCGGTCTCGGACTGCTGGAGGACCGGCGGCTGCGCCATCACTACATGTTCAATCACTTCGAATACGATGCCGACACGCTGGCGCGCGAATATCAGCGCGATGTGGAGGCGGGGCAGCCGATCGATCCGCCTGTGGGCTATTTCCCGAACGATGATCCGGCGCAAGCGCCCGTCGCCGATTGGGTAGAGGCCGGAAGGCGGATGTACCAGAACTGGCTGGCGATCATCGCTCGGAACAAAAATTCCGAAAAATGAGTGGGTTGCACCCCTTCGTTTGACTTTTCGTTTATCTTGACGCCTTACAAACGTGGCCAGCATATTGCATAGCTGGTACGAGTTCATGGGCCGTTGGCCGGTCTGTCCGGCTGCGGTCCGGGCGTGGGGGCAACGGTTTTGCGGTCCATCAGTGTCTTCGTCTGATCGACATGTGATGAATGGGGAGTGGTCCTGTCAATTGCGGCGGCTGCTGGCCGGCGTCCTGCTGTTCCTCTCACCGCTCCCCGTGCTGTCCCAGTCGGCGCCGCTGCAGGCCCCTGTCGTCCGCGTTCTTTCCGCCGACCTCGGCGCCATGGCCCGGATCGAACTCGACTGGCCGGTGCCGTTCGAGGTTTCGGCGGACACCTCGGCCCGGCGCCTCGTCCTTGTCTTCGACCGGCCATTCAACGCGCCCGACCTGGGCGCGCTTCGCATGCGTCTGGGACACTGGATCACGGGCGTCGACAAGCGCGCCGACCGGATAACCCTGACCGCCGCCGAGAATGTCTATTTCGACGTCTACAGATCCCTGCGCCAGCTGACGGTGGAGATGACCATCGCGCCCGGGACCGCACCTGCCGCCGAACCGGCCGCGCCGGCCGCGCGCGCTGCGCCTGTCCTGACGCCGCCTGGCCCTCGGGGCCGGGCTCCGGCTGCGCCCGGTCCCGTCGCCGGAAAGACCGCACGCCCTGCGCCGCCGCCGCCGCCGCCGGCGAGGCCGGAAGAAGCGCAGGCGGCGGAGCCTTCGGCGTCGCCGTCGGCGTCCCGGCTGCGGCGCACTTCCGACCCGTTCGCCGAAACCGTGAACCGCAGCTGGAGCGAGCGGGAAAGCCGGGTCGCACAGCTCTCGGCCCCGCCGCAGGTGACCGCGACGGGAGGCGAAGAGGGCGCGGAGATCGTCATCGACTGGGCCGGGCCGGTTCGTGTGGACGCCCGCGCGGCCGGGCGCGAGCTGCTGCTCAGGCTGGACCGGCCGGTGGCGCCCGACATGGTGGAGGGGCTGGCCGAGAGACTGCCGGCCTGGCTGGAAAGCGCCAGCGCGGGTTATGACAGCCTGCTCTTCGTTGCCGCGCGTCCCGTCGACTTCGATGCACTTACCAAAGGAGGGCGAACCCGTGTGACCCTGGCAGCGGCCGACGCCTCCGCGGAGGAGCGGGACGCCGCCGATGTGCGGCTGGATGTGCTGCGGGCGCGGCTGAAGGCGCGCACCGGCGAGACCGGTGAGGCCCGGGAGGCCCTGCAGGAACTCCAGACCGAGAACCCCGAAAATCCCGACGTGCTGGTCGAGCTCGCCAATCTGGAACAGAGCGTCGGCGCCTGGCGGCGGGCCGGCAATCTCTACGACCGCGCCGTGGGTCTTGACCCCGAACGGCGCGATATCGCCGCGGCGCGTCGGGCGCTGGAACGGGAGTTCGGCCCCTATGTTCGCCTCGACACCGACTATCAGCAGGTCCGGGACGGCGATACGCAGGTCATCGCGGTGCTGAGCGGCCGGGTACTGCCGGCCGAAGAGATCGACGCCGGCTTCAGCCTGGAGAACCGCTTCCTGGACGACGACGAGGTGCTGCGCGCAAACGGCGTCCTGGATTCCGTCTCGGCGCATTTCCAGCGCGGCGAGGTCTATGCGGGCGGCAGCCCTGCGCCCGGCCACCGCGTCGAGGGGGCGTTGTTGTTCGGCGCCGGGACGCCCGGCGGTTCGCTGCGCTACAGCCATCGTACGCCTGCTTCGCTGACGACGGTGTCGGGCACCTGGCACCGGGCCTACTGGGAACTGGTGGAAGGCATTGTCGACGACGCGGTGCAGGACCGCCTGGCCGTGCGCTACGAGCGCCAGCTCGACCGCCGCTGGAGCGCCCAGGGCGAGATCGGACTCAACCGCTTTGGCATCGCCGGCATCGACACGGCGGCGACGACCTGGGATGCGGCGTTCGCGATCCGCTATCTGGTGCCCTGGGAAGCGGCCGACCTCACCGTCGGCTACTCCTTCGACGGGCAGTATGTCGCCGCCCAGGCCCGCAGGCGCGACCAGAACGGCAACGTCTTCGAGCCGCTGCCGCTCAACGACACCGAGTTCCATTCGCTCGATCTTTCGCTCGGGCAGGCCCTCGGCGGGGACTGGCGCTACAACGCCTTTCTCAGCCTGACCGTCGACCGGTTCGGCGGCTTTGGGCCGAGCCTCGGCGGCGAGCTGGTCTGGGACGCGGACGAGGACATGCAACTCGGTCTCCGCGCCGGCCATTCCCGGGTGTCAGGCCGGGGCGACGACGCCGTCTTCACCACCGTGGGCGGTCACTTGCTGGTGCGTTTCTGATGGCGCCGGAGGGTCCCGCCCGGCAGGTGCTGGAGCACACCGACCGCGACATTGCGCCGGCGGAAGTGGCCACCGCCTATCGCGGCGGCCGGCGCAGCATCGCCTATGTGGAGCTCGTGCTGCTGGTGGCGCTGCTCGTGGGGCTGGATTTCCTGTTCCTGCCGGTGGACGGCTTCGCCGAGGTCAATCCCAACCCCTACTGGATACCGATCATCCTGCTGGCCGTGCAGTACGGCGTGTTCGAGGGGCTGATCGCGGCCGTGGTGTGCACGGCGGTCTCCCTGCTCAGCGGCGTCGATCCGGAGTTCTACCGGATTGCTCTGGAACAGGGGCCGGCGGCCGCCATGGAACAGTCCGTCGGCGGCGGCTTCGCGACCTTCAGCGACGAGGACTATTTCGTCGCGTGGACCTACGCCGCCCAGCCGATCCTTTGGGTGCTTGCGGCCCTGTTCATCGGCCTGCTCCGGGAGCGGCTGCGCCAGCGCAATCAGGAACTGGCTCACGACCTGGCTCAGACCAGCCATCGCGAGGAGGTTCTCTCGTCCGCCTACAACCAGCTGCTCGATACCAAGGAGCAGCTCGAGATTCGCGTGGCCGGCCAGCTCCGCACGGTGTTCACCCTCTACCAGGCCGCCAAGGCGATCGAGAAGCTGGGCCCCGGCGAGGTGCTGATCGGCATTGCCGACCTGGTGCGCGCGGTCATGCAGCCGACCAAGTTCTCGCTCTACCTGCTCAACGGCAATGTACTGGAAGCCGTGATCAACGACGGCTGGGAGGATGACGACGCCTATGCCCGCGTCTTCGATTCCGGCTCGCCGGTGTTCCAGCAGGTCGTGGGGCGGCGGCGCTGCCTCAGCGCGGTCAATACCGATGAGGAGAAGCTGCTGGCGGGCGAGGGGATCATGGCCGGGCCGCTGACATCGGTCGATACCGGCGAGGTGGTCGGGATGCTGAAGATCGAGAAGCTGGGCTTTCTGGACCTGCACATCTCGTCGCTGGAGAATTTCCGCATCCTCAGCGACTGGGTGGGCACGGCCTTCGCCAACGCCCGGCGATTCCGCAAGGCCCAGTCCAACATGTTGTTCAACGAGGAACGCAACATGTTCACCGATGTGGTCTTCAAGAGTCACAGCAAGCTGATGCGGCAGTTCGGCGAGCGCTTCGGCATCGACATGACCGCAGTGACGCTCAAGGCCGAGGGGCTGGACGTCCTGCATCCCGAACGCCGCGCCGGGCTGGTGAAGGCCGTCCACGACGTGGTCGAACATCACATGTCGCCTGTCGTCCAGGCCTACGAGTATCGCCAGAACGGCCGTGAATTCGCACTGATCCTGCCCGGCGTCGATCCCGAGACCATGGGCGATGAGGCGTCCGCCGGGATCGTTCGCGCCGTCCAGCACTATCTCCGGGTCGCGGGATTGGACGATGTGCGGGTGGCCGCAAAGGTCATGCCCCTGTACCGCGTGCCGCGCGAGGCTGCGGACGAGAACCGCCGGGCCGAGGGCGCATGACCGCGCCGAGGGAAGTCCAGGCGGAACTGGAGCGCATCGAAAGCGACGCGCGCCGCCATCGCCAGACCGAGCGCCAGGGACCGATCCCGACGCTGATGATCCTGGCCTTCTGCCTTGTCGCGATGGCCGGCGAGGCGGCCATGTCCTGGTTCCTGTGGATCGAGTACCGGCCGCGCTGGACTCCTGGCGCGATTCACCTGGCGACGGTCGCCGTTGTCGCCGCCGCCGCGTGGCGCTTCCGGCCCACCGGTTCGCCCTCCCGGCTGCTGACGCTGCTGGCGCTGTCGACCTTCTTTCTCGGCCCATTCGGGCCGCTCGGCACGCTGCTGGCGCTCGGCCTGCACGCCCTGTTCCGGCGGCGGGCGACGCCTTTCGAGGAATGGTACGCGTCCCTGTTTCCGGAGGAGGTGGACATGCCTTCCCGGCGGCTGTTCGAGATGCTGACGCGAGGGCTCGCCGACGCCGCCGGCCAGGAGAACGTCACGTCGTTCACCGACGTACTGCAATATGGCTCGATCGAGCAGAAGCGGGCGGTGATCTCTCTGCTTTCGCGCGACTTCCGGCCGGAGTTCGCCCCGGCGCTGCTGTCGGCGCTGTCCGATCCGAATCCGGCGGTCCGTGTGCAGGCGGCGACCGCGGCGGCCAATATCGAAGGCGATTTCCTGGAGCGCGCCATCGAGCTGGAAACCCGCGCGCGGCGTCACCCCGGCGATGCAGAGGCGCAGGTTCGCGCCGCGCGGCACTTCGACGACTACGCCTACAGCGGCATTCTGGACGAGGACCGGCAGCGGGAGAACAGGGACAAGGCCCAGACCTACTACCGCAAGGCGCTGGAACTCGATCCAGCCCGCCATGACGCGACGCTGGGCGTCGGACGTCTGCTGGTCCGGGGCGACCGGCTGGAGGAAGCGGAGAGCTGGTTCGAGGAAGGATTCCGGCGTGGCGTGCTGGGGCCGAGCGAGCTGTCCTGGTACATGGAGGCGGCCTACCGTCTGGGCGATTTCGACAAGCTGCGCTACGCCGTCGCCGCCTTCGGCGACGACATCCTGGCCGGGCCCGGCGCCAGCGACCGCATGCGCGACGTGATCCGCGTCTGGCAGGGGCATGGTGCGGAGAATGACGCGGGAGCCGCGCATGCGTAGGGTCGGCAACCTGGAGCCGGTCGACGTCTGCCTGGTGCTGGAAGGAACCTATCCCTACGTCGCCGGCGGCGTCTCGACGTGGGTCCATGATCTGATCAATGCGCAGAGCGAACTGACCTTCCACATCGTCAGCCTGCTGCCCGGCACCGAGCCGCCGGAGCGGCGCTACGAGATGCCCGACAACGTGCGCGGTCTCAATCACGTCTTCCTGCAGCAGCTTCCGCCCGGCGCGCGCTGGATGATCGATCTTCGCAAGCGCCTGGCCGGGATGGAGGAGGCGCTGCGGGCGATCCAGTCCGAGGGCGACATCTTCGATCTGAAGCGGCTGATGGACGAACTGGCGAAGGGGGAAGGGCGCTACGGCCGGCGGCTGCTCATGAACTCCCGGCCGGCGTGGGAGATGCTGCTGCGGATGTATGGCAAGGACATGCCGGAGGGCTCGTTCCTGGACTATTTCTGGACCTGGAGGTCTCTGCTCGGCGGCCTGTTCAGCGTCATGCTTTCGCCCATGCCACAGGCGAAGGTCTTCCACACCATATCGACCGGCTATGCCGGCCTGTTCGCTGCCCGCGCCAAGCTGGAGACCGGCCGGCCGGTGCTGCTGACCGAGCACGGCATCTACACCAATGAACGCCGCATCGAGATCGCGATGGCGGACTGGCTCTACGAGGGCCCCTCGGGCAGCCTGGGTCTCGACAAGCCGAAGCGGGATCTCAAGGATCTGTGGATCGACACCTTCGTCGCCTACAGCCGCTGCTGCTATCAGGCCTGTGACGAGATCATCACGCTCTACACGGGCAACCAGGACCTGCAGCGCCGCGACGGCGCCGATCCGGGCAAGCTGCGCATCATTCCCAACGGCGTCGACTATGAGCGGTTCTCGAAGATTCCGCGGGAGCCGCACGACCGGCCGACGGTGGCGCTGATCGGCCGCGTGGTGCCGATCAAGGACATCAAGACCTTCATCCGCTCGGTCGCTGTGCTGAAGCAGGAGGTGCCCGACGTGCTGGCCTGGATGATGGGCCCGACGGAGGAGGACGAGGACTACTACCGCGAATGCGTCCAGATGGTCGAACATCTGGAACTGCAGGACAATTTCGAGTTCACGGGCCGGGTCAAGCTGGACGAATGGCTGGGCCGGGTCGACGTCATGGTGCTGACCTCGATCTCGGAGGCGCAGCCCCTGGTCATCCTGGAGGGCGGGGCCGCCGGCATCCCGACGGTCGCCACCGATGTGGGCTCCTGCCGCGACATGCTGCTCGGCATGCCGACTGAGGATCCGCCGCTCGGCCGCGGGGGGGCCATCACGCCGCTGGCCAATCCGACCGAAACGGGCCGGCAACTCGCCGCCCTGCTCAAGGACCCGGAGACGATGGCGCGGGCCCGCGAGGCGATCCGGGAACGGGTGCGGCTGTACTACAACAAGGTCGAGATCGACCGCATCTACCGCGACCTCTACGAAACGCACATGGCGCTGCCCGATCGGCCGGAAGCGGACAGGCTCCCTGCGCCTGCCGGGGGAGAAAGCGGCGGCGGGAGCGAGATGGAGGCGGCCTGATGGCGGGCATCGGCTTCGCGCTCCGGCGGCTGACCAGCCGCGACGACCTGCTGGGCATTGTCCAGGGCTACACCCATTCCGCCGTCGTTTCGTCGGGTCCGTGGCTGTTCACCATTCTGGCGGTGGGGTCGATCAACCTGTTCGGCATCTACCTGACGACAGTCGCGGAGTTGATCACCTTCCGGGTCATCCTGATCTACAACTTCGCCTTCAGCCTCGCCTTTTCCGGACCCGTGCTGCTGGTGGCGACGCGCTATCTGGCCGACATGATCTTCCGCAAGGAGGTGGAGGAGGCGCCGGGCATGCTGCTGGCGGCGATGGTGCTGCTGCTGGGCAGTCAGGCGATGATCGTCGTCCCGTTCTACCTGTTCGTGGTCGACCTGCCGCCCGACCTCGCGGCCGCCGGCATCGTCAACTATTTCCTCGTCGCCGCGATCTGGCTGGTGAACGTCTTCCTGACCGCGCTGAAGGACTACCGTTCGGTGACGCTGGCGTTTCTTGTAGGCATGATCACCGCAGGCGGCGCCAGCCTCTGGCTCGCCGGGGTGATCGGCGCGCTGGGCATCACCATCGGCTTCAACATCGGCCTCGGCATCATCTTCTTCGGGCTGATCGCGCGGGTCTTCGCCGAATATCCCTACCGCATCATGCGGCCCTGGCGGTTCATGCGCTACTTCCGCAAGTACTGGGATCTGGCGCTGGCGGGACTGATCTACAATCTCGCGATCTGGGTCGACAAATGGGTGATGTGGTGCGCGCCGGAACGCGAGATCACTGCAGCCGGCTTCGTCACCTATCCGGCATATGACGGCGCCATGTTCCTGGCCTATCTCACCATCGTGCCGGCCATGGCGATCTTCATCGTCAACATCGAAACCCGCTTCTTCGAGCACTACCAGCGCTTCTACCGGGACATCGAGCACCACGCGAACTACCACCGCATCGACAGCAACCACCGCAACATCATCCAAGCGCTGCTGATGGCTTCGCGCAATGTGGTGATCCTGCAGTTCTGCATCTGCGTCACCGTGATCCTGGTGGCCGGCCGCCTGTTCGACGTGCTGTCGATACCGCCCCTGCAGCTCGGCATCTTCCGTTTCGGCGTGCTGGGATCGCTGTTTCACGTCCTGCTGATGTTCGTCGGGATCGTCCTGGCCTATTTCGACCTGAGGCGGGTGATGCTGCTGGTGCAGGTGGTCTTCCTGCTGACCAACGGCCTGTTTACCTGGGCCACCATGGAGATGGGCTTCGCCTGGTATGGGTACGGCTATTTCATGGCCTCGCTGGTGACCTTCGTCCTCGGCTACGGCCTATGCGCCTGGTATGTCGGGCGGTTGCCCTTTCTCACCTTCGTGCAGAACAACACCTCGGTCCGGTAGGTCCGGGCCGCGCCGCGCCAGCCGGGCGGACGGCACGGCGTAGACCTTTTCGGGCAGCAGCATCCAGGCATGGAAGGCGCGCCGGAACAGCGGCCGGTAGGCCGGGTCGGTGACGTCCAGGCCGCCGGTGTAGGCGCCGAAGGCCGGCATGACCACCCGGCTCATGTCGGTCGCGAAGCAGCGCGCGGTCACGCTCCGGCCGCGGCGGCGGATGCGCGCCTTCGGGTGCAGGTGACCGGCGACCTCGCCCGGCGCGGGCCCCGGACGCGGTTCGTGACGGAATACCAGCGGCCCGATGGCGATCTCCTCGCAGACCGTCCCCGCCAGTTCCGCCGGCGGCTCGGGGTCGTGATTGCCGGCGATCCAGATCGTCGCCTGCGCCCGGCTCAGCTTCGCGATGCGTTCCCGCTCGGCGGGGGAGAGCCTGGACCAGGCCCCCTGATCGTGGAAGGAATCGCCCAGGCAGATCAGCGTCGCCGGCGCGTAGCGCTGCACCAGCAACTCGATCCGCCGGACCGTCTCGGCGGTGTCGTAGGGCGGCAGCAGGCCGTGGCCGCGGGCCGCCATGGCCGAGCCCTTCTCGAAGTGCAGGTCCGAGATAGCCAGCAGCCGTTCCGCCGGCCAGTAGAGCGCCCCGGAAGGGTCCGCCTGCAGATGTGCGCCGTTCACCAGCATAGTCTACGCTACCCCCATCAGATCAGCAGGCTCGCCTCGGCCATCAGGTCGTCGGCGGCCTCGCGCACGAGGTCTTCCATCGCCTCGCCATAGACCGGTTCCTTGCCGATTTCCAGCATCACCGGGACGGCGAGCGGCGAGATCCGCTCCAGGCGTTTCACCCGGATATGACCGGCGACGCGGACCAGCATGTCGCCCAGACGCCGGATGTCCAGCAGGCCCGTCGCCGCGTCGGCCCAGGTGGCGCGGAGCAGCACGTGGTCGGGCTCGTGCTCGCGCAGGACGTCATAGATCAGGTCGGAGGAGACTGTCATCTGCCGCCCCGACTTCTCCTTGCCGGGGAAGCGCCGCTCGATCAGACCTGCGATGGTCGCGACGTTGCGGAAGGTCCGCTTCAGCAGCACCGATTCATTCAGCCAGCTTTCCAGGTCGTCGCCGAGCATGTCGCGGTCGAACAGCGCGTCCACGTCCTTCACGGGCCGGAGCGACCACACCGCCAGCGCGTAGTCGGAGGCGACGAAGCCCATCGGCCTCAGCCGCATCCGCTCCATACGCCGGGTCAGCAGCATGCCCAGCGTCTGATGCGCCAGCCGGCCCTCGAACGGGTAGGCGACGAGGTAGAACTTGTCCGCCCGCGGGAAGATCTCGACCAGCAATTCGTCGGGCCGGGGCAGGACCGAACGCCAGTTCTGGATGCGGAGCCACTGCAGCGTCTGGTCGGAAAGGCCGGGATGCGCGCCCGGATCGGCCAGGATGCGGCGCACCTTCTCGGCCAGGAAGGTCGACAGCGGGAACTTGCCGCCCATGTAGCTTGGCACGCTCGCCTCCGCGCCCGGCGCGCGGGTGACGATGGCCGTGGTTTCGCGCACGGCCTCGAAGCGCAGCACCTCGCCGGCGAAGATGAAGGTGTCGCCCTGGGCGAGCTGTTCGATGAAATATTCCTCGATCTCGCCCAGTTGCCGGCCGCCGCGCAGCCGCACCTTCAGCATCGGCGCCTCGACGATGGTGCCGACGTTCAGCCTGTACTGCTGGGCGATGCGGGGGTGGGCGACGCGCAGCCGCCCGTCGCCGGTCTCGCGCAGGCGGTTGTAACGTTCGTATCGCTTCAGCGCGTAGCCGCCGGTGGCGACGAAATCGACCACGCGGTCGAAGGTGGCGCGGTCGAGGCTGGCATAGGGTTCGGTGCGGATCACCTCGGCGTAGAGCTCGTCGGGGTGGAAAGGCGCCCCGCAGGCCACACCGAGCACGTGCTGGGCCAGCACGTCGAGCCCGCCCTCGCGGCCGTCCGGCCCGTCAACCTCGCCGCTGGCCAGCGCCTCCAGCGCCGCGAGACATTCCATCTCCTCGAAACGGTTGGCCGGCGCGAACAGGGCCCGGCTGGGGTCGTCGAGGCGGTGATTGGCGCGGCCGATCCGCTGCAGGGTGCGCGCCGCGCCCTTGGGCGCGCCGATCTGGATGACCAGATCGACATCGCCCCAGTCGATGCCGAGGTCGAGCGTCGAGGTGCAGACCACGGCGCGGAGCTGGCCGCGCGCCATGGCGGTCTCCACCTTGCGCCGGCGCTCCACGTCCAGGCTGCCATGGTGCAGCGCGATGGGCAGCGCCGCCTCGTTGGCGCGCCAGAGTTCCTGGAAGACGAGCTCAGCCTGGCTGCGGGTGTTGACGAAGATCAGCACCGTGCGCGCCGCCTGGATGGCGCGGTAGATGTCGGGGATGGCGTGGCGGGCGCTGTGGCCGGCCCAGGGAATGCGGCCCTCCGCGCGCAGGATGCCGACGTCCGGCTTCGGGCCGGGCGGTCCCCTGACCACCGTCGCCTCCGCGCCTTCGAGGCCGATGAAGCGGGCGAGGCGGTCCGGGTCGGCGATGGTTGCCGACAGCCCGACGCGGCGATGGTCCGGCGCCAGGGCGGCCAGCCGCGCCAGCCCCAGCGCCAGCAGGTCGCCGCGTTTGGAATCGGCGAAGGCGTGCAGTTCGTCGACGATGACGGCACGCAGATGGCGGAAGATCTCCAGCGTCTCCCGGGAGGCCAGCATCAGCGCGAGCTGTTCCGGCGTCGTCAGCAGCAGGTTGGGCGGGTTGCGCCGCTGGCGGGCGCGCTTGGACTGCGGCGTGTCGCCGGTCCGGGTCTCCAGCGTCAGGCCGAGGCCCATCTCGTTCACCGGCATCTCCAGATTGCGCTGGATGTCGTAGGTCAGCGCCTTCAGCGGCGAGATGTAGAGCGTGTGCAGGCCCTGCTTCGGCCGCTCCGCCAGATCGACCAGGCTTGGCAGGAAGCCGGCCAGGGTCTTGCCGCCGCCGGTGGGCGCGATCAGCAGCGCGTTCTCCCGCGCCCGCGAAAGCGCCAGCAGGCGCAACTGATGCGGCCGGGGGCGCCAGCCGCGCGCGGCGAACCAGTCCCCGAAACGCGGGGGCAGAAGGTCGGTGTCGCTCAATCCGGTCGATACGCTCACATGGCGCACCCTACCCAATTCCGCGCCTCGATGTTCCTATTTTATTCAGGATTCTTGTAGTTGACGCAGATGCGCGCGGCGTCGTCGCTGTCCAGCGCTTCGCCGGTGACGCCGCAGCGGCCGACCTCGCCCTTGCCGCAGCCTTCGTTGGGGCTCAGATGGCGGCAGCATGCGACGCAGACGCCGAACAGCGGCGCGTCGGCGTCGGCCTGTACGGCGGCCAGCAGACGGCTGAGTCCCTGGACCATGGCGGCGCCGGTGGGGCCGTCCATGGCGCCGACGGCCTGCTCGATCCGGCGCACCGGATCGCGGGCGATCAGGGCCTTGCCCTTCTCCGTCAGGTCGATCAGGCAGACGCGCTTGTCGCGGTTGCTGGGGCGGCGCTCCAGCAGGCCCTTGTTCTCGAGCGCCGTGATGGTCTGGGAAATGGTGCCCTTGGTGCAGCCGAGGAACTGGGCCACGGCGCCCGGCGTCCGCGAATACCTGTTCGCCCGGCTGAGGAAACGCAGCGCTTCCCACTGGGCGGGGTTGAGGCCGTCCACATACTGCAGTTCCCGCGTCAGACGGCTGAGACGATCGATGAGTTCGGCCACACGCGGCCCGGCGCCAACCGCCGGCATCGGGTCGGTCAAGTTTTCGTATGGTTTCGACTCGAAATTTTTCACTTGTGAGCCTGTCATCACCCGTTAACGTATCGAGGCGAAACCAAATGTCCAGCGCCGTCGGCGTCTGGACGCTGCCCCGAAGTCCGCAGACATGGGTCGGCGGGGCGGTAAAGGGAACGGGAAAGCGCCATGATTCATGATGATTCGATCCATTCCGCACGGCAGGAGCAGCGGTTCATCTCGACCGCGATGTCGACGCCTCTTCTGTCACACGAACATGAACAGGATCTTGCCTTCCGCTGGCGCGACAATGGCGACGAGCGGGCGCTGCACGAGCTGGTGCAGGCCTATATGCGCCTTGTCGTCTCCATAGCGTCGAAGTTCCGAGCCTACGGTCTGCCCCGCGCCGACATGGTGCAGGAGGGCTGCGTCGGCCTGATGCAGGCGGCCGCCCGGTTCGAGCCGGAACGGGGCGTGCGCTTCTCCACCTACGCCACCTGGTGGATCCGCTCCTCGATGCAGGAATACGTGCTGCGCAACTGGTCCATTGTCCGCTCCGGCACCAGCGCGGCGCAGAAGGCGTTGTTCTTCAATCTGCGCCGGCTGCGCGCCCAGATCGACGGCGCGGGCGCCACGGTGCTCTCCGAGGAAGCACGTGAGACGATCTCCCAGCGCCTCAAGGTCTCGGTGCGCGAGGTGACGGCCATGTCCGACCGGCTGTCGTCGCGCGACCAGTCGCTGAACGCGCCGGCCGGCGAGGAAAGCACCGACGAATGGGGCGATTTCCTGGTCGACGACCGGCCGAGCCCCGAAGAGGTCTCGATGCGCTTTCTGGACGGCGGCACGCGCGGCCGCTGGCTGAAGGCCGCGCTGGACGACCTGACGGACCGCGAGCGCCTGATCGTTACCGAGCGCAAGCTCAATGAGGAAAAAGTGACCCTGGAGGAACTGGGCGAACAACTCGGCGTGACCAAGGAGCGGGTGCGCCAGATCGAGCACAAGGCGCTGCAGAAGCTGAGCGACGGGGTGTTGCGCCGCGCACGGGAGGCCGCCGGCGGCGGCGCCGGCAAGGCGGGCGGCGAACTGGCCGCTTGATCCGGCTGCCGCACGGACCAGTTTCGTGCCGACTGCGACGACCAACGGGGAGAATGTCATGAGTGCGAAGATTGCGGCCGGCGCCAGGTTTCCCGAAATCGACCTGCCGAAGGTCGGCGGCGGCAATGTGAAGATCGGCGGCGACGGACGGTGGCAGATGGCCATCGTCTATCGCGGCAAGCACTGCCCGCTCTGCAAGAAGTACCTGGGCGGTCTGGACGCCCTGAAGGAAAAGATCAGGGATGCCGGCATCGAGGTGGTGGCGCTTTCCGCCGATACGGCGGAACAGGCCACGGACTTCGCGGCGGAGGTCGGCCTGGACGTCCCCGTGGGCTATGGCCTGAACGCGGCGCAGATGAAACAACTCGGCCTCTACATCTCGTCGCCGCGGCCCAATGAGACCGATCACGATTTCCCCGAACCCGGGCTTTTCGTCATCAATCCGGACGGCAATGTCCAGGTGGTCGACATCTCGAACGCACCGTTCGCCCGCCCGGATATCGACAACCTGCTGAACGGCATCGCCTTCATTCAGGCGAAGGGCTATCCGATCCGCGGCACGGCCGGCTGAATGCCGCGCGTTTGCCTGCCCGGCGGCTCCAGGCGGCGTCCCGGCGCCGCCTGTTCCCGGCTTTCGCTTTGCGCGGCCCGCGGGTAGTTCTATCCGCACGGGGCGAGGGAAAGCGGGAAGAATCATGGCCGACAGAAACGAACCCACCTTGCGGGCGGCGCCGATGCCGTCCGACTGCAATGCCAATGGCGACATCTTCGGCGGCTGGGTGCTGGCGCAGATGGACATCGCCGGTGGTATTGCCGCATCGCGTTTCATGCAGAAGCGCTGCGTGACGCGCGCCATCGAGGCCATGACCTTCGAGGCCCCGATCCGGGTCGGCGATGTGGTCTCCCTCTACACCCGGGTGAGCCGTGCCGGCCGTACGTCGGTGACCGTGCATATTGACACCATCGTGCAGCGCAAGTTCGGCGCCGAATCCGTGAAGGTCACCGAAGGCGACTTCGTCTTCGTGGCCATCGACGATGATGGCCGTCCCACCACTTTCGGGCCGAATACCGGGATCTGAGGCGCAACCCTGTGTTGCAGCGGGTGGAGCGCTTTTCGGTCGCCTGACGCCGGGGCAACTGTCATACTGGACGGGAAAAGCCAAGAAGAACGGGGCGCGACGGACGCCCCGACCGGTCCGCGCGGGAAGCGCGTGGCGACACAGGAACCAAGGCGCTTCCGGCGGATGGCCGGGCATCCGCGTGTCCCCCAGTTGGATGGAGGATAGCGCCATGCTTGTTGCTTCGATGCTTCGGGCCAAGGGCAATACGATCGGCACCATCAGACCGGATGTCGACGTGATGGCGGTCTGCGCCAGGCTGAAGGAACTCAGGGTCGGTGCGCTGATCGTCAGCGAGGACGGCGAGAAGATTCAGGGCATCGTCTCGGAACGCGACGTCGTCCGCGCCATTGCCGCCCAGGGCGCGGCCGCTTTGCAGCGGGGTGTGACCGAGATCATGACCGGCGACGTGGTGACCTGCGATCCGGGCGACAACATCGGCGATCTGATGCGGATGATGACCGAGAACCGCGTCCGGCATCTGCCGGTCGTCAATCAGGGCCGGATGATCGGTCTCGTCTCCATCGGCGACGTGGTCAAGTACCGCGTCGACGAGCTGGAGCACGAGACGCAGGCCATGCAGGAGTACATCCAGACCGGCTGAGGCTGGTTGCCTGGCTACGCCCTCAGGGCGTGAGGTTCGTGGAGATATTCCTGGCTCTGCATTTCCATCAGCCGGCTTGCCGTGCGGTGGAACTCGAAGCTGCCGTCGCCTGACGGATACAGCTCGTCCGGGGTCGCGCCGGCTGAGCAGATCAGCTTGGTGCGATGTTCGTAGAGCGCGTCGATCAGGGTGACGAAACGCTTGGCCTCGTTGCGCTTCTCGCGCGTCATCTTCGGCACGTCGGCCAGGATCACCGTGTGGAATTCGGCCGCCAGCGCCAGGTAGTCGGCGGCGCCCAGCGGCCGGCCGCAGAAATCCGGGAAGCCGATGAAGGCGACGCCCTTGGCCGCCCGCGGAACGGTCGTGCGACGTCCCTGCACCTCGATCGTCGCCGGCGCCGGCTCCTCGCCCTCGGTCAGGGCCTGGAAGTCCTTTTCCAGCGCCGCATCCGCTTCCGGCCCCAGCGGCGTGACGTAGACCGGCATCTGGTTCAGCCGGTCCATGCGGTAGTCGGTCTGGCTGTCGAGGTGCAGCACGTCCAGCTTCTGCTTCAGCAACTCGATGAACGGCAGAAAGAGCTGGCGGTTGAGCCCGTCCTTGTAGAGATCGTCGGGCGGCCGGTTGGAGGTCGAGACCACCACCACGCCGCGTTCGAACAGCGCCGTGAACAGCCGCCCCAGGATCATGGCGTCGGCCACGTCGCTGACCTGGAACTCGTCGAAGCAGAGCAGCGTGGCCTGGCCCGCCACCCGGTCGGCAATGGGTGGAATGGGGTCGGTCGCTTCCTTCTCGCCCTTCGTCTTCTGGCGGAAGGCGTGGGCGTCGGCATGCACCTCCAGCATGAACTGGTGAAAGTGGATGCGGCGTTTCCGATCGACGGGCGCGGTGTCGTAGAACAGGTCCATCAGCATCGACTTGCCGCGGCCCACGCCGCCATACATGTACAGCCCGGACGGCACCTCGCCGCGCTTCTTCTTCGCGCCGAACTGGAACAGCTTGCGCAGTCCCGTGTCGGCCCTGGGATCATAGGTCTTCAGCCGGTGATGCAGGGCCTGCAGCTTTTCCGCCGCCAGTTCCTGCGCCGTGTCATGGTTGATTTCCCCGGCCCGGACCAGGTTGCGGTAGCTGTGGATCGGGCCCTCGGGCGACAGATGCTCCCTCATGGGCGGACCGTCATGCCGTCATGAGCCACCTCCCAGCCCGCGGCCTCGATCTCGCGGCGCTCCGGCGCGTCGGCGCGGAGGACGGGATTGGTGTTGTTGAGATGGATGAAGATCCGGCGGCCGATGTTCAGGTCCCGGAAGGCGGCCATCGTGCCCTCGGGTCCGGAAATCGACATGTGGCCCATGCGCCGGCCCGTCTTCACGCCGACGCCCTGCCGGATCATCTCGTCGTCGGTCCAGAGCGTGCCGTCGAAGAAGACCGCGTCGGCGCCGTCGAGACGGTGCGCCAGGTCGTCGGTCATCCGCGCGCAGCCGGGAATGTAGTAGACCCGCCGGCCGTCGCCATCGGCGATCTCCAGTCCGACGGTGTCCTCGTCCACGGTGCCGAAGTTCTCGCCTGCCGCACTGTCCTCAAGCCAGAGCGCCACCTTGCCCGGCACGGGAAAGACCGTGAGGCGCAGGCCCAGCGGCGTGCCGTCCCTTTCAGCCAGATCCACGGCCTCGCCCAGGCGGAAGGCGCGCCGGTCGACGAAATCGGGGTTGAGCACGTTGAAGACGGTGTTGGCGCGCAGCACCTCGTGGATGCGGCCCGTGGCGTAGAGCGCCAGCGGCTGGCTCTCGCGCAGGTTCAGCAGGCCAGCGACATGGTCGACATCGCCATTGGTGAGCACAGCCGCGCGGATCGGGCTGTCGCGCAGGCCATCCCGTGGATGCAGCGTAGGGTTGCGCTCAATCTGCTGGCGCAGGTCGGGCGAGGCGTTGAACAGACAGAAGCGCCGTCCGTCGGCGGAGACGGCGATGGACGATTGGGTCTGCGCGACGAGCCCCGGCTCGCCCCCCCAGAATCCGCGGCAGTTGCGGCAGTTGCAGTTCCACTGCGGAAAGCCGCCGCCGGCCGCCGCGCCGAGTACGAGTATCTCCATGCCGCCCCGTCGATCCCTCTGCCGCCGCTCTTCTGGCACGCCGCCCAACATCACGTGAAGCGGTGCTGCGGGCAAGGGGGCATGAGGGCCACGCGGCATCCGCGATTGACCTTTGCCCGACCGTGCCCGAGATTCGCTGCATTGCGGAAAATCCTGAGCGGAGCGTCCTGTTGAACAGTTTTCCCGTCAAACCCGAGCTCGACTATGTCTTCGGCGACGCCCGTCCCGAAGGCGCCGCAACCATGGAGGTCGCGCCGGGCGTGCACTGGATCCGCATGGCGATCCCGATCCCGGGGCTGGACTACATCAATCTCTGGCTGCTGCAGGACGGCGATGGCTGGACCATCGTCGACACCGGGCTCAAGAGCCGCGAGATCGCAGCCTGGTGGGAGGAGATCTTCGAGACCAGGCTGGCCGGCAAGCCGGTGAAGCGGGTGATCTGCACCCACTTCCACACAGATCATGTGGGGCAGGCGGGCTGGCTGACCGAACGCTGGAACTGCATGCTGTGGATGTCGCTCGGCGAGTGGGCCTTTGGACGGACCATGGCGCTGGATGTTGCCGAACGCGTGCCTGACGACGTGGTCGAACACTATCGCCGCATCGGCTATTCGGAAGAAATGCTGGAAGCGCTGCGCGAGCGCGGGTTCCATCGCGTCTCCAAGATGATGACGCCGATCCCGCGCGCCTTCCGCCGGCTGACCCACGACCAGCGCTTCAAGATCGGCCCCCATACCTGGCGCGTCATCGTCGGCCGGGGCCATTCGCCGGAGCATGTGGCGCTGTTCTGCGAGAACCTGAACGTGCTGATATCGGGCGACCAGATCCTGCCGGCGATCACGCCGCATATCGGCGTCTATCCGGCAGAACCGGACGCCAATCCGCTGGCGCTCTACCTGGAGACGCTGGACAACTTCCGGCCGCTGCCGGACGACGTGCTCGTCCTGCCGGCGCACGGCGATCCGTTCCGCAACCTGCACGCCCGCATCAACTATCTGCAGGATCATCACCGGGCCCGGCTGAAGGCGCTGTGGCACGCGGCGCCGGAATGGACCTCGATCCGCGAACTGCTGCCGTCGCTGTTCCGGCGCGAGCTCGGGCCCGACGACATGCCGCTCGCCTTCTCCGAGGCCATCAGCCACATCCACATGCTGATCGGTCGCGGCCGGATGGAGCGGCGGATGGGCGACGACGGCGTTTACCGCTATCGCTCGGCCGGGCTGGACAAGGCCGCCTGAATTCCATTGGCGCCGGGGCTGGCAAGGCCGGCGGCAGTCCCCATATCTGATCCCTGCGACAATCGACCACGGAGTATCCCGTTGCTTGAAATCGGCTTTTTCGGCTGGGCCGTTGTTGCCGGCATCCTTTTCGTGCTGCCGATCTGGCGCATCTGCGAGCGGGTGGGGCTGAATCCGGCAATCTCGCTGTTCGCGCTGATTCCGGTGGCCGGGCTGCCGATCGCGCTCGGCATGCTCGCGTTCAAGTCCTGGCCCAGCGGCGAGGGCCGGGTGCGCGGCCCATTCAAGGAATTCGAACGCCTGCAGGGTGAGCGCTGATGGAACATCTCTGGCCCGGCTCTCCGCTGGTCTTCCTGCTCGCCTGGTTCGGCTGGCGCATCGCCGCCAAGGCCGGCTATTCGGGCTTCTGGGGCCTGACGGCGCTGTTTCCGCCGCTCGGCCTGCTGATGCTCTGGATTCTCGCCGCCTCGAAGGACTGGCCCAAGGTTGCGAAGCCAGGCGGCCGGGGCGAAGGGCCGCGGACCCGGGATGGCGGGATAACCATTCGGCGGCCCGGCTCCGAGATCAAGGAACGCTAGATCGTTCCAGTGCCTGTTTGAACCGCCCGTTGCCCTCGGACTCGATCCGAGGGCCGGTGCACCCGTCGACGCCTCAACACTGGTCCTCCCCGGGACGGCCGGGACAGCCTCGCCAGGCCCGAAGACTTCAACGAATTCAATCTACCCGGGGATTACCCTCCCGGCGGCGTTCCGAATTCGGCACGGGCGTCCGATGGATCGCCTTGTCGGCGCCTTCCTCGGCCGGTGAGTCCTTCTCGCCCCGTTGTTTTTCGCGGATCTTCCGGTTGGCCTCCCGAGCCTCGTCGCGTCTGGATTCACCGTCGCTCATCGCCATGTACCTCACTGTCAGCGTTTGGAGTGATCGTCGATGACCGACAGGTCGGAACCTGCGCGCCGGTCCGCAAGGGCGTCGCGCGATGCGGACATGGCGCGGGTCGAGCGCCTGGCGCGTCTGCTGGATTCGGAGTTCCGCGTGCCGGGCACGGGCCTGCGGTTCGGCCTGGACGGTCTGCTCGGCCTGCTGCCCGGCGTGGGCGACACGGCGACGCTGCTGATGGCGCTCTATCTGGTGGCCGAGGCGCGGCGGCTCGGCGCGTCCTTCGCGACCATCCTGCGGATGCTGTTCAATGTCGTGCTGGACTGGCTGGTCGGACTGATTCCGTTCGTCGGCGACATCTTCGACTTCGGCTTCAAGTGCAACCGCCGCAATGTCGATCTGCTGCGCCGCGATCTGCAGCGCCGGCGCTATTGATCGTCCTTTGAGGTCATGCCGCTGACCACGCCGACGGCGAGCGCGCCGGCCAGCAGGGCCAGCGGCGGCACGCCGGTGGCCTGGATCCCGCCCACCAGCTTCAGCAGGTCGGCATTGACGGTGGCGCGGGCGGCTTCGGCCCGGGCCTTCGCCTGCAGCGCCTTTCGGCGGTTCACGAAATACATGGCCAGCCCCAGCGACAGGCAGGCGACGCCGGCCAGTCCCGCCGCCACGATGGAGGCAGCCGAAAGCGGTGACACATGGGCGGTGAGATGGACATACAGGCCCACGCCGAGGAACATCAGCGCCGCGAAGCCGAGCAGCGCGGCGAACAGCCCGACGCCGGAGCGGATGGCCGCGCCGCGCGCCCTGACCTGGACCCGGTTGCCCTCGGCCTCCAGCAGCTTCTGGAGATCGCCCAGCAGTTCGGGCGGCAGGAACTGGCTCAGCATCGGGAGATCAGCGGCTGAGCATCCGGCCCAGCACCATGCCGACGCCGAAGGCGATGCCGAGCGACATCAGCGGTTTCTCCTGCACCTGGCCGTTGACCCAGTCATGGCCCTCATGGACCTTCTGTTCGCTGTAGCGGCGGGCGTCGGCATAGGTGCGCTGCGCGGAACTTCGCGCCTGATCCTTCATCTGGCCGGTGAGCGCGGCCATGTCGGCGCGCATCTGATCCAGGTCGGCTTTCAGATCGTCGACGGTGACTTCGTTGTTCTCACTGCTTCGCGTGGCCATGGGGTTTCCCTTCTTCTTTGCCGTTGAACAGACCCTGAGCGGCATATGGGTAGGATCACGCGGTTCGCAAACCGACGGCATTGGTTCAATCCGGCCGGGGATTGCTCTAGGTTGCGCCGAACGCCGGGGAGGATTCACAGGATGATGTTTGGCTGCCGAACTGCCATGGCGCTGTCGCTGCTGGCATTGGCCATTCCCCAGGGCTCTGCTGTGGCGCAGCGTCTCGCGGGTGAGATGAAGGCCGAAGTGGTGCGCGAGGCGGCGCTGCCCGAGCGGCTCCATGTCCGGCTGGACCGTCAGGTCGATGGCGCCGAGACGGTGCGGGCGATCTTCCACGATGTTCTCGTTCGCCTCGGCTATCGCATCGACGCCGCCTCGGACTACGAACTTCTGGTGCGCTGGGATGGCCGGCTGGAGGGCGGCGGCTTCAAGTCGCGCTTCCAGCCGGAGGCGAAAGGCGGCAGCAGTTCCGACACTTCGCTGGGACTCAGCATTCTGCTGACCCGCCCGTCAGCAGGCGAGGGCGAGGAAACCTACACCGTGGGCTGCCTGCTCAGCGATGCGGAAGGACCGGTCTGGAAGGCCAAGATCGTGGCGGTCTCGGCGGATCGGGACCGGGAGCGTATCGTGCGTATCCTGGCCGAGCGTCTGATCGAGAGGATGGGGAAGGCGGTGAAGACGACCGCATTCGACACGACGAAGCCGGACCAGGGCCGGCCCGGATTGATGGAGAGCGAAGAGTGAGCGAACTGATGGACGAGCTCTGGCGCGCAGGGGAGCGTGCCGGGGAACTGCTGAAGCAGCGCGGCGAGAAGGTCGCCGTGGTGGAAAGCTCGGCCGGCGGGCTGATTTCGGCGGCGCTGCTGCGCGTGCCCGGCGCTTCCAGCTACTACGAGGGCGGCGCGGTGATCTACACCCGCACCTCGATCCGCGAGGTCGCCGGCGTGGACATGAAGAAGCTGTGGAAGGAACAGGGTATCCGCTCCAGCTCCGAACCCTTCGCGCAGCTGCTTTCGGAACGCATCCGGGAAACTCACGAGACCGTCTGGGGCCTGGGCGAGACCGGCGCCGCAGGGCCCGGCAATGGCTATGGCGATCCGGCCGGCCACAGCTGCCAGGCCGTGGCGGGTCCGAACCCGATCGTCACCACGCTCCGCACCGGCAAGGAGGACCGCGGCGAGAACATGATCCGATTCGCGATCAACGCCCTGAATCTGCTGTCCGGCCAGCTCGAGAAGCCCGTGGTTACGTGACGAGACGGGCGTGCCCGGTCAAAGTCCCGTCGTCTCGCTGACGACGTAGCGTTTCACGTCGCGGCTGAGGATTTCGAGGCTGCCGAGCTTGGCGCGGAATTCCTTCATGTGCGGCGCGTCGAAGTGGGCCTTCAGCGCGCCGTCGCTTTCCCATTCCTCGAAGACGCGGAATGTCGTGGGGCTCTCGATCGACTGGAAGAACGCATAGGTGATGCAGCCCTTCTCGCCGCGGGTGTCCTCGGCCATTTCGGCCATGGCGGCCCTGGCGGTCTCGACGCTTGCATGGCCCAGTTCGAAGGTGCCGCTGACGACGATCATGATGCTGCCTCCCTGATGCTTCCGGGAGAGCATAGCGGACTGTCTGTTCCTGTCAGCCCGCCGGCGACTCCGCGGTCACCGGCCCGGAGCGGCGGCGGTTGAGCAGCAGCCAGAGCGCCAGCGACATGTTGACCAGATTGAACAGGATGCCGTTCAGGAACGCGACCTGGTAGGAGCCGGTGAGGTCGTGGATCTCGCCCGACATCCAGCCGCCGATGGCCATGCCGACGACGGTCGCCATCAGCACCAGGCTGACCCGGGTGCCCGCTTCCGAGGGCCGGAAATAGTCACGCACGATCAGCGCGTAGCTGGGCACGATGCCGCCCTGGCTAAGGCCGAACAGCGCCGAGACGAGGTAGAGCGAGGCCAGACCGTCGAAGGGCAGGTAGAACATCAGCGCCAGGCACTGCAGCGTCGAGCCGAGCAGGAGCGTGCCGAGACCGCCGATGCGGTCGGCGATGAGCCCGGAGATCAGCCGGCTGACGACGCCGAAGCCCAGCATCAGCGACAGCATCTCCGCGCCGCGCGCCGCGCCGTAGCCGAGGTCGGCGCAATAGGCGACGATGTGGACCTGGGGCATGGACATGGCGATGCAGCAGCTCAGCCCCGCCGCGACCAGCAGGATCTGCAGCGCGCGGGGACTGAGACCGGCCTGCTCGGGCCGGGCCACGGGGCCGGCTCCGCCTTTCGCGGCGTTGGCCTGCAGGTCGTCGGCGTCGAGCGGCGCGCGGCGGCGCATCAGCAGGCTGAGCGGCAGCATGGTAACGAGGCAGACGGCGCCGACCATCATGTGCGCTTCCCGCCAGCCGAACTCGGCCATGGCCCAGCTCAGCACCGGCGGCCAGACCGTCCCGGCCAGATAGTTGCCGCTGGCCACGATGGCGACGGCCAGGCCGCGCCGGCGGCGGAACCAGAAGGTGATGTCGGCGACCAGCGGGCCGAAGGTGGCGGAACTGCCCAGCATGCCGATGATCAGCGCCTGGGCGGCGATGAACTGCCAGATCGACTGGGCCTGGGAGGCGGCGAAGTAGCCGATGCCCAGCATGATGCCGGCGATCATCAGCGGGCGCTGGATGCCGTGGCGGTCGGCGATCCGGCCCATCAGCACGCCGCCCACGGCGAAGCCGGCCATGGTCGCCATGTAGGGCAGGGAGGCGCCGCCCCGGTCGACGCCGAAGGCTGCCTCGACCGTCGGCAGGGCGATGACCACCGACCAGAGGCCGACGCCGCCGATGGTGGCGAAGGTCATCGACAGCGCCAGCCGCCACCATGCGTACGGGCTGTCGGCCCTGTCCGCGCCTTCCAGAACCAATCCCCTCGCCATGACCCTTGATCCTCCCCCGAAGCCCGTTACGTCAGGATGCGCGCGACCGCAAGCAAACTCGCATGTCCCAAGCGTCAGGCGATGTGGCGCTCGCCCGTGACTTGGTGTTTAAGTCGGGCCAGCAGACAGATAGAGCGGACAAGGAGAGAGACTATGGCTACCGCCTATATCGTAGACGCCGTTCGCACCGCGGGCGGCCGCCGCGGCGGCCGGCTTGCCGGCTGGCACCCCGCGGATCTGGGCGGCGCCGTCCTCGACGCCCTGGTCGACCGCTCCGGCATCGACCCGGCCGCGATCGAGGACGTGATCATGGGTTGCGTCGGCCAGGCCGGCGAGCAGAGCTTCCACATCGGCCGCAACTGCGTGCTGGCCTCCAAGCTGCCCGAGAGCGTGCCGGCGGTCTCGATCGACCGCCAGTGCGGCTCCTCGCAGCAGTCGCTGCACTTCGCCGCCCAGGCGGTGATGTCGGGGACCATGGACGTGGTCATCGCCGCGGGCGTCGAGAGCATGACGCGCGTGCCGATGGGCAGTCCGACGAAGCTGGCCATGGAGGCCGGTCTCGGCGGGCCGAAGAGCCCAAAGATGGAAGAGCGCTATCCGGGCATCAACTTCAGCCAGTTCATGGGCGCCGAGATGATGGCCGAAAAGTACCAGTTCACCCGCGAACAGCTCGACACCTTCGCGCTGGAGAGTCACAGGCGCGCCATGCGGGCGACCGACGCGGGCGACTTCCGCAACGAGATCGTGCCGCTGGAGATCGAGACCGAGGATGGCCGCGAGGTCCACGACAGGGACGAGGGCATCCGCTACGACGCGTCGATGGAATCGATCGGCTCGGTCAAGCTGCTGAAGGAGGGCGGGCGCATCACCGCCGCCAACGCCAGCCAGATCTGCGATGGCTCGTCGGGTGCGCTGATCGTCTCGGAGGAGGCGCTGAAGCGCCACAATCTGACGCCGATCGCGCGCATCCACAACCTGACGGTCACCGGCGGCGACCCGGTCATCATGCTGGAGGAGCCGATCGGCGCGACGAAGCGCGCGCTGGAGCGGGCCGGCATGAAGATCGAGGATATCGATCTCTACGAGGTCAACGAGGCCTTCGCGCCGGTGCCTCTGGCCTGGATGAAGGTGATCGGCGCGGACCACGAGAAGCTGAACGTCAATGGCGGCGCCATCGCGCTGGGCCACCCGCTGGGCGCCTCCGGCACCAAGCTGATGGCGACGCTGCTCAACGCCATGAAGGGCCGCAAGGCGAAGTACGGCCTGCAGACCATGTGCGAGGGCGGCGGCCTGGCGAACGTCACCATCGTCGAATCGCTGCAGTAGTCAGCAGTCCCCTTTGCGGGGTTCGGGAAAGGGCGGGGCCGCGAGGCTCCGCCCTTTATCCGTAGGTGCTCCGCCCTCAGCGGCCCCAGCGCGCTGCCTGTCCGCGGCCGTCGATATGGACGAACGGGCCATGCACGGCATTGGCGCGGTAGGCGCCGAGTCCGCCGCTGGGCTGTTCCGGTCGGTCGGAAATGGCGCTGGCGGAGAAGTCGTAGAGCCAGTTGGCGTCCTGCTTCGTCACCCGCCCGTCGCCGGAGAGATCGTCCATCATGCCGTCCGTCGGATCGTGATCGATGTAGACGTCGGCGGCGTCGCCGTACATGTGGCGCGAGCGTTTGGCTCCGTTGATGGCCGTGTTGTAGAACGGCGTGCGGAAGCCCGACATCACGAACAGCGTTTCCGCCTCGGTTCGCCCGGTCTCATGCAAGCCGGCCAGCACCGTCTCCAGACGTGTGATCAGGTCCGGCGTCAACAGCAGGTATTTCGGCCAGTGGTCCGGCTGCTGCTTGCAGAGAAACTGCCCGATGGTGAAGTGCGGCGAAACGGGGACATCCATGTCGCCCGGTCCGTCGAGCGCGATGAAGCCTTCCGGCCTGTTGGCCGGGAAACTGCCGATCCGGTAGCCGTTCAGCCGCCCCTTGCGGATCCTGTCTGCCGGCTCCAGGACGAAAAGCGTGATCTCTTGGGCCGTCCGGCCGTTCGGCTGCTCGATGACCACGGAGGCGACGCCGGCCTTCTGCGGCGCCAGCCATTCGGTCACCCGGCCCTCCCGGGGAACGAAATGGCCGTCTATGCGCATGGCGAAGCCGGGCGGGAGGTGAAAGGCCACTTCGTCACCGGGCATCGTCGTCGCGAACCAGAGGTCGTGGGGCAGGATGGCCCCCTGAACCCGGACAGCCGTGCCGGCTTCGACTGTCTTCCCCGATGACAGAAAGGGGGGCTGCTTCTGTGCGACCGCAGCTATGCCGCCCGCCAGAAGCAACACCGCCAATGTTGTTGTTATCAGCCTGAATTTCATGCCCTATCCGTTGTTTCGGAAGTCTCCGGGGGCTTCGGAGATATTGCGGGAATGGGGGGCGTGAAGCGGCGCCATGCGCGTCGCTGCCCGGATTCCGTCCTGCCGATCATAGATGTCGCGCCAGAAATGGGCCCGGCCCTGGTCGTCCACGGTCACGGTGATGTAGGTGATGTGCACCGGAACGGGCTCCTTGACCGGCATCCAGTCGTTCTCACGGCTCGCCAGTTTCTCCTCAATCTCCTCATCGGAGAGCTGGGGGTCGATGCCGGCAATCCAGCGCGCCATGGCGACCGGCCGTTGCAGCCGCACGCAGCCCGAACTGAAGGCGCGCTGCGCCTCCTCGAACAGGTGCTTGTCGGGCGTGTCGTGCATGTAGACCGAGTACTGGTTGGGAAAGATGATCTTCAGCCGGCCGAGGGCGTTGGCGTCGCCCGGTCCCTGGACGATCTTGTAGCGCTCGGCGGATTCCGGATCGTGCCAGTTCACGTTGTAGGGGCTGACCTGATCACCTGTTTCGCGGTCGAAGACCTTGTAATTGCCGCGTCGGGCATAGCCCGGATCGCGCTGCAGCCTGGGCAGCTTGTCCTTGCGGGCGATGCTCACGGGCACGTTCCACTCGGGATTGGTCACGACATACTCGACCTGGTCGCTGAAGACTGGCGTCCGGCGGTCGGGTCGCCCGACGATCGTCTTCATGCTGATTTCGCGGTGGCCGTCGTTCCAGCCTTCGGCAGTGAAGGAGGGCACATTCACCCAGAGGTGACGGCGGCCCATGTCGCCCTGCAGCCGCCAGCGGTGCATGGCGTCCGCGATGCGGTCGAGCTTGGATTCAACGCTTTCGTTCAGCGCCTCGAGCGTGTTCGGACCCACCACGCCGTCCGGCTTCAGTCCGTGGCGGCGCTGGAACTCCTTCAGGTCGACCGCAAGTTGCCAGTCGAGCCGATCCAGACGGTGCCCGGGGGTTTGGCCAAGGGCATGGAAGCCCTCGGCCGCCAGACGTTCACGCAGGGCCGGGATGCGCGGGTCGCGCTGCCCTCGGTAGACGAGTTCGCCCTGCGGGATGGCCGGCCAGCCGCCGGCCGCGGCGATTTCACGGTAGTGCTTCATCGCATCTTTCAGCCGGTCGTACTGACTGTGCCCGGGTTCCACCTCGCCAAGGGCCGCATCGGCGTCGCCGGCGCCGGCGCGCATGATGAGTTCGGTCAGCAGGGCGCGGTTGGGTCCGTGCCGGCGCGGCCGGACCGCTTTGCCCTCGTCGCTCAGTCCGCCGCTGACCAGCGCGGCCAGCCGCACGAATGCGGTGGTCAGTTCGACGTCGGCTTCGGCGGCCCGTTCCGGCCCGTCGCCGAAGCGCGCGCGGATCATTCCGTCCAGCGCCTGCAGGGTGACTGCCTCCACGACCAGACCGCGGTCGAAATTGCTGGCGACGGCGTCGTAGAAGTCGAAGGCGCCCTTGCGTGTCCAGATCGGTTCGAAGACATGCCGCGCATAGGCCTGACGAATGGCGGTCATCGCGCCATGGCCGACTTCGCCCTCCAGACGCGCTTCGACGCCTTCGGCAGTGACAAGATCCTCGATTTCTCTGCGGATCGGCTCGGAGGGCGGGGCGCCGAGCATCTTGTCCTCGACGGCCGGCGCGGCGGTGATCTCCATGCCGGGTGGCGGCCGGTGCTGACCCTGGGCCTGGCCGGCGGCAAGCGCCGCCGCGGTCAGGACGAGCAGGCCGGCGGAGGCCAGCCGCAAGGGCGTCATGCGCCCTCCGTCGCGCAGGGCGGCGGTGTCGGATATCCGGTTCTTGTACATGGTCACTCGTATTGTTTTTGTTGGTGACGTTGTTGCTCAGGTGGGGACGGTCACCGGCCGCGCCAATTGACGATCTGTCGCGCCGATTGACGATCCGGAAGACGCTGGTGTAACTGAACCGCTCGCACGTTCCCCAACGGGCCTGTAGCTCAACTGGTTAGAGCCGGCCGCTCATAACGGTCTGGTTGCAGGTTCGAGTCCTGCCGGGCCCACCATTTCTTCTCACGCACCCTCGCGTCCAGACTGCAGAGCCGCGAAGGCGCCCCAATTCCGGGCCTTTGCGGGGTTCTCTCGCTGAACGAATTGGTGCCAGAGACGATCCTCGTGGTCCGTAGAGCCACTAAAAGGTCACGGGTCTCTCCGGCGCGAATTGGGCGTCCAAACCATCATTAATTGGAACCCTGGGGGAAGCTCTCAGGTCTCGAAGCCGAGAAGCCGCCTCTGCGCTGACCAGTCCAGCGGCAGCCTGCTCATCCGCTTCAGCCTGTTCGCGGTAAGGTCCGGCGGATGAAGGCCGTCCAGAATGGCATCGATGATGTCAGGCGCGAGGCAGGAGAGGGCGATGACGCGACTGATCTCGCTTTCCTCGACATGTTCGCGGGCGGCGATATCCCGGATCGATGCGGCCTCAACGGTCCCGAGCATCCGGTTCCAGCGGTGGGCCCGGGCAACCAGTTCGATCAGCGCCTGGTCCGGGCACGCTTGCCGCTCGGGCGATGCATCAACCAGCAGGCGCGCGCCGGACGAACGGCGGCCCAGCCGGACCGGAAGGCGGAGGAGAACTGTGGGGGATTGTTCTGCCGAGCCCTGGCGGTCTGACCACGCTTCGCCACGTTGTGAGCGCTCTGCCTCGCCCGCGCCTGAGCAAAGCTGGTCGCGGCAGAGTTCAATCTCGATACCGTCATCCAGCAGGCGGATGCGCCTGACCAGCAACGCCAGCAGGTTCCGTGCAGGGGCGTCGTTCGGCCTGCTCAAGACGTCACGAATGCAGGTCGATCGATCAGCGATGACGGCTGGCTCCAGGCCCAGCATGTCTTCTGGGTCAAGCAGCCGGGCGAGTTCGATGGGATCGCCCAGCGCTTTGGCCAGCTGCCGGATGATCAGGGTATCGAGCTGCCCGGCCGGAACCCGCCAGCCCCGTTCCTTCTCGCCGCCGGGAACCATGAGGCCTCGTGATGTGTAATAGAAGTAGTGCCTGCCGTTCTTGCTGGTTTTCGTGGCGTGAAGAGGGCGACCGGCGCCATCGACGAAGCGTTTCCTGAAGAGGTGGGTATCTGATGGGGCAGATGACGCGATGTGGAACCGGGCGCTGGCATCCAGCTTCTGCTG